>JACZJI010000118.1 GCA_014860665.1 Bacteroidales bacterium
AAACTTTTATTTATTAACACCCCCCTTTATACATCAAATATTTACGATAAAGAAAGGATTTTCTCATTTTGACAATATCAACCGCCAGAACATGCGATTTCAACCGTTTTTTATCTTTAAATCTTTAATCATCCAAAGGAAAAATTTGTGAACAAATAGATCATTGTAGACGAAGGAGCAAAATTAAAAAACATGATATTATCATTTCTTTTACAACCCTTTTTTCATTCGATTTTATCCTAAATTTGTAACCCTATGGCAAAAACAACAACCACCTATTTCTGTCAGAATTGCGGCTACCAATCATCAAAATGGTTGGGGAAATGTCCCGAATGCGGGGAATGGAATACTTTCGTGGAAGAAGTCATCAACCGAAGCGACGATAAAAAGCATGGAATCAAAAAAGGAGAAAAAAAAGCTCTCTCTACACCAATTCATCAAATAACCTCTGAAAAGGAAGAAAGGATAGATACCAGGAATAACGAACTAAACCGTGTTTTGGGAGGAGGTCTTGTACGTGGTTCAGTAGTGCTGATTGGCGGAGAGCCGGGTATTGGGAAATCAACCCTCCTTTTGCAGACTGCTCTCAACATGAAAGGCTTACGGATTTTGTATGTTTCAGGAGAAGAAAGTCAGCAACAAATTAAAATGCGTGCCGACCGGCTGGGCACGAAAAACGAAAACTGTTTTATTCTGAATGAGACGTTTACTACAGATATATTTCTGCAAATAGAATCGGTTCAACCACAAATTCTCATTATCGATTCTATTCAGACACTATATACAAACACGCTGGATTCTTCGCCCGGAAGTATTTCGCAAATCCGCGAAACAGCCGGCGAGCTCATGCGATTGGCTAAAACCACACAAATCCCTGTATTGCTTATCGGCCACATTACCAAAGACGGCAACCTGGCTGGGCCAAAAGTACTGGAACATATGGTGGATACCGTACTTCAGTTTGAAGGCGACCAGCACTACGGATTCCGAATCTTACGCTCTGTAAAAAACCGCTTTGGTTCAACCTCGGAACTGGGCATTTTCGAAATGCGTTCGGGTGGTTTACGTGAAGTAAGCAACCCTAGTGAAATCCTCCTTTCGCAAAGAGATGAAGCGGTAAGTGGCGTGGCCATTGCCGCCATGGTAGAAGGTCAGCGACCCATGCTTATCGAAACCCAGGCATTGGTAACCAATGCTGCTTATGGCACCCCTCAACGTTCGTCAACAGGTTTTGACCTCCGCAGAATGAACATGTTGCTTGCGATTCTGGAAAAAAGAAGTGGTTTCAAATTAGGCACCAAAGATGTTTTCCTCAACATTGCAGGCGGAATCAGAGTGGACGATCCAGCCATTGATTTGGCTGTAGTTGCAGCGATTTTATCTTCATTTGAAGATATTGCTCTATCGAACAAATTGTGTTTTGCAGCAGAAGTGGGGCTTTCAGGTGAGATACGCTCAGTAGCTCATGTTGAGAGCCGGATTCTTGAAGCAGAAAAACTTGGATTTGAAAAAATTATTATTTCAAAATATAATCTGAAAGGTTTAGCTTTAAACCGTTTTAAAATTGAAGTTGTAGGCGTTGCAAAAATTGAAGAAATGTTAACAGAATTATTTGGCTAAGATCTTCTGTATAAAATATTATTTCCAAAATTTCTTTCAAAGGCCGAGATTATAAAATCCTTTAATGATCATATAATATGAAGATTACAGGTGTTTTTAAAAAGAAAAAAAATCCAAAAGAAAAGACCACCAGTGAAGAATCTGAAAAAATAATTGTTTGTAAAAACTGCGGAACTTCTTTTGAAGGAAATTTTTGCCCTCACTGCGGACAGTCAACAAATGATTTTAACCAGCCGTTTCGTATTTTGATTTACGACTTTATGGGAACCATTTTCGCCTTCGACACCCGCTTTTTCAAAACACTAAAAACCATTCTTATTGCCCCGGGAAAGTTTTCCTCTGATTTTGTTTCCGGGAAGAGGGCGTCCTACATGGAGCCATTTAAGTTTTATGTTTTCATAAGCTTTGTTTTCTTTCTATTACTTAATATTAAAACAGGGCAGTTCATTTCGGATAATTCGGATCACCTTGATCAGGCGGTGGCTATAACATCCATGGCCGTTGACTCAGTGAAGGCCCAGTTTGCAAACGACTCCACAAAACAGGCAATTAAAAATCAGTTTCAGTGGGACAATAACAAAAAAACTCTTGGCAAACTTGATAAAACCGAAAAAGACAAAATCTTTGCAACAAACAATATCAAAAGGATACAGGCATCACTTATTGAGAATTATAAAAATCCTAAAACCTCACCTTTTGTAAAACGAATTCTTAGTCATGCTATCCGTTTGATGGATTATCCGGATATGTTTGTTTCCAAGGTGTTACGCTACTTTTCATGGTCACTGTTTTTTCTGATGCCTTTTTTCGGATTCTGTTTATGGGTGTTTTTCCATAAAACACAAAAGTACTATTATGGTCATTTAATTTATTCGCTGGCCTCGCTTTCAACCACTTTTATTGTACTTTCTGTAATTCTTGCCTTAAAACTTATTTTTCCGGGAAGAATGACTGCTCCGGAAAATTTTCTTTTCTGGCTGATTCCCGTTTATATATGGCTGGGATTGAAAAGGTTTTACGGTCGTAAAGCCTTGGGAACTACATTCCGCATGTTCATTCTGTCCAATATCTATTTCGTTTCAACTTTAATTATGGTGCTGTTGGTTTTCTTTCTGTCGCTCTACTTCTAAGTTAAGTATTTGCTTTATTTAAATAAGGTTAGTTTTTTAGATACTCCTGATATTATTAGGCTTTCTTAAGAATTATTCTCAAAACCAGCCTGAAATATTTCTTACTTTTGACTAAACAGGAATTATTATTTTACATATCTGGAACTAAATAAGCACAACAAAATGAAATACAAACTATTAGGAAATACGGGACTCAAAGTTTCCGAACTATGTATGGGGGCAATGACTTTTGGTGGTCGCGGTATGTGGACAGCCATTGGGACACTTCCGCAGGAACAGGTAAATGCACTTGTGAAACAATCGGTAGATGCCGGAATCAATTTTATTGATACAGCGAATGTATATAGCGAAGGGCTCAGCGAACAAATGACAGGCAGAGCCATGCGCGATTTGGGATTAAAACGTGATGACCTGGTTATAGCCACAAAAGTCCGCGGAGTGATGGGCAAAGGGCCTAACGACTCCGGATTAAGCCGAAAACACATTCTTCAACAGGCAAATGCGAGCCTGGAACGAATGAATATTGATTATATTGACTTATATCAGATACATGGTTTTGATCCTCAAACGCCCATGGAAGAAACCCTGGAAGCATTGGATACCCTCGTAAAAAGCGGAAAGGTCAGATATATCGGATGCAGTAATCTGGCTGCATGGCAAATTATGAAAGCATTGGGGATCTCAGCACAAAATCATCTGAGTAAATTTGTTTCATTGCAAGCATATTATACGCTGGCAGGCCGTGATTTGGAACGTGATATTGTTCCAATGCTCCTGGATCAGGGACTAGGGCTTATGGTTTGGAGCCCACTTGCCGGCGGATTCCTCAGCGGCAAATATCGACGCGAAAGCAATCCCGCTGAAGGCCGTCGTGTAAACTTCGATTTTCCGCCGATAAATAAAGAGAAAGCTTTTGACATCATTGATGTCATGCAGACAATCGCCGCTGAAAAGCAGTCAACAGTTGCTCAAATTGCGCTTGCCTGGTTATTGCATCAACCGGTGGTAACTTCAGTGATCATTGGAGCAAACAAGCCCGAACAATTGGCAGACAATATTAAATCTGTTGAGGTAACATTAACCGATGAAGAGCTGAATGTTTTGAATGAAATCAGCAAACTGGCGCCTGAATATCCCGGCTGGATGATAGAACGTCAAAGCGGGGACCGTAAGGGATAGATTTCAACGATTCGACATTAATGTAAAGGTTAAGGAAAAAGAAGCTATCATTCTTTTTTTGAATTGCTTAACATAAAAATAACATCCAATCTTACGAGTTTTATAAAAAACCCGATTAAAACTCTATTTTTGCCTGTACAAAATCATTTTTTTAATTTAGTCAGGCCAGGCAATGAAAAACTGAAAAAGTGAAGGTTGGCTGACTATTTCCCATGTCATTTTCGACAGGGTTACTACTATGTGTTTAAAATATAGTTGCTTGCATTAATGAATTCAAAATATATTTTTTTTGGAATACTCTTAGCAGGAATGATGGTATTCCCTTTCACCTTAAAAGCGCAGAAAAATATAAAAATCAAAACTTATGTTACAGAAAGGGTTGTTGGAAAAGCACCAGTTATCGATGGTAAATTAAACGATAAGGCCTGGTCCAAAGTCAGGTGGGCTGACAATTTTCTACAATATTCTCCTTACGATGAGAGAAAGCCCTTTCAGAAGACAATGTTTAAGATTTTGTATGATGATAACAACCTTTATGTAGCAATTCGCTGTCTGGATACTGAACCACAAAAAATTGTACGACGTCTTACGAGAAGGGACCATATTGACGGTGATTGGGCTGGAATATTAATAGACAGTTATTTTGATAAAAGAACAGCATTCGGTTTCCTGGTAAGTGCAGCAGGAGTAAAATTAGATGGCAAATTCACGAATGACAACGGGAACATAGATAAAACCTGGAACCCGGTTTGGTATGTAAAGACTTCCATAGATAGTAAAGGGTGGGTTGCCGAAATGAGAATTCCTTTGTCACAATTACGGTTTGCTAAAAAAACCGATATGACTTGGGGATTGCAGTTTATGCGATACATTTTCAGAAACCAAGAAAAAGATTTCTGGCAACCTATTGCCAAAGACGCTTCCGGTTTTGAAAGTCATTTTGGACTTCTTACCGGACTAAAAAACTTAAAACCCAAAAAAGAAGTTTTCCTGACTCCTTACATCATGAGCAAACTCTCCTCAACACCAAAAATTGGAGGTGACCCGTTTACCGGGGGAAGGACAGGATCATTTTCCGCAGGTCTTGACGGAACCATTGCTGTAACCAATGACCTTACACTAAACTTCACCATAAATCCAGATTTTGGAGAAGTAAATGCTGACCCTTCACAGGTAAACCTGTCTGCTTTTGAAACCTATTTTCCGGAACTAAGACCATTCTTCGTAGAAGGGAGTAACATCTTTAACTTCCCATTGATTGCAGGAGAAGATAAAAGTCAGGAGAACCTATTTTATTCGCGGCGCATAGGTAGGGTGCCTCAGTATTCACCTGACCTTGCAGATAGCGAATACATAAAATCTCCGTCAACCACTAAAATATTAGGAGCTTTTAAACTCTCCGGCAAAACACGTAACGGGTTTTCTATCGGTGTCATGGAGGCTTTGGGAAGTAAAGAAACAGCCAGTCTGGATAGCTTAGGAAAGTTCTCAAAAGTTGCTGTCGAACCAATGACAAATTACTTCAATGCCCGCTTGCAAAAAGATTTTAAAAACGGAAATACGATCTTAGGAGGAATGATTACTGCTACCAACAGATTCATTCACGATAGCAGTTTACTTTTCTTACCTAAAGCTGCTTATACGGGAGGCATTGATTTTAGAAATTACTGGAATGATCATGCATATCAATTTTCGGCAAAGATTCTGGCAAGTTCGGTGGTTGGGGGAACAGAGGCCATTACAGATTTGCAGGAAAACTCCAGACGATATTTTCAACGTCCGGGCAACTCACGTAAAATAGACAGTGCTGCCACAATGCTTCAGGGCACTTCAGCAAGCGTAGAATTTGCAAAAATTGGGAAAGGGCACTGGCGCTATGGTGTACAGACTTATATGAAAAGTCCGGGTCTGGCTTTAAATGATCAGGGATATTTAAGGGCAACCAACGTCATCCAGGAGTCCAGCTGGATTGAATATGATTTATGGGACCCCTTTAGTATTTTCAGATATGTAGGCTTCAATGCCAGTCAATGGCAGGCATGGAATTTCTCAGGCGCAAATACTTCTTCCGGTGCAAATATAAATTCGTGGGGACAGTTTAAAAACTACTGGCATGCGAATCTAAACGTAACGCGAGAAGGATATTCTCTGGACTGGAGTGAGTTAAGAGGTGGTCCGGCCATCTTAAAGCCCGGACAATGGAATTACTACGTTGGCATAAGTACCGACTCCCGTAAGAAAGTGTATTTCAGTATGTCTGCCAACAATCAATTTTATGAACAAAATGTAGGAAATTCCTTAAACCTGAATCTGGGAGTTCATTATCAACCTTTTAGTTTTCTGAAATTGTCATTAAATCCGGGTTTTTATCAATCCAGCGATGAACTTATTTATGTGAACAATTACCAAGTAAATAACAAAGACTTATATTTAGTATCCAGTATTAATCAAACACAGCTATCTGCCAATTTTCGTGTAAGTCTATCCTTTAGTCCTGATTTAAGTCTTGAATATTGGGGACAACCCTTCTTGTTTTCAGCTGATTACTATGGATACAAAAGGGTTCAGAACCCAGATCAAAAGGATTTTGAAAACCAGTTTTACCAGTATTCGGGAAGTCAATTACAATATGATCCAGGCAATAACCAATATTTAATTAATGATCCGGCAAATCCCAGCTCTGCCCTCACCCTTGACAATCCCAATTTCAGTGTCGTTGAATTCAGATCAAATATGGTATTGAGGTGGGAGTTTGTTCCGGGATCTACTTTGTTCATGGTTTGGGCTCAAAGCAATAATGACTCCAATTCAATGGGAGTGTTTAATTTCAGAAATAACATCTCAGATCTTACCGCTACGAAACCTACGAATGTCTTTCTTCTTAAATTCTCCTATCGGATGAAAATGTAATCTAATTTGAGACATCTTTTAACCAACCCATCACAAAACGATGTGTATGTGGAAGAAGTTCCATCTGATTTTCTTATTTCTTTATATGCTTCAGAATTAGTCTTAGAAGATCATCCTTTAGGATGGGTTTTGTGATATAATCGTACATCCACAGGCAAGTGCTTTTTCTCTGTCTCCTGCAAGAGCGTAAGCTGTCTGCGCAATGATAATTACCTCCCTGTTGAATTTCCGGATTTCTTTGGTAGAATCATATCCATCCATTTCCGGTATCTTAATGTCCATCAGGATTAAATCGATATCTGAGTACTCTTGGTAAAGTTTAACCGCCACTGTTCCAGTTTGAGCAAAAAGTAGTGTATTACTTGTTCCATCAATAATTCTTGAAATAAAATTCACCGAAATCTTGTCATCTTCAACAATTAAAACTTTCAAATTGTTAAGAGGTAACGATGCCTTATCCGGTAAATTAATAGGATTTGGTTCTGACTTCTTCTTCTTAGATTTTACATAAGGAATTGTAAAGTAAAATTTATACCTGAATAAATAAATAAATATTATAGGGGTCGCTCTGACTGCCCCTATTATCAGATTTATATTATTCATTTTTCGTTCGTTTATAATTTATTTATATTCAATCATGTAAATAAATAAAACGATTGCCTTTCTAAAGATATTTTAGTAAATTTACTTCTTATTTTTCCATCTAAAGGGCTATTATGGGGGTAATATCAAAATATGATTTTGATTATGATCCGGATAAAAGAATTCTCTACAAGAGGCAATCAGGAACCATAACAAAGGAAGATATTATCGTGTCCTGGGAATACGCAATTGAAGAAAATTTGATACCTGATGATGTGGTTGGCTTCTTAATAGATTTGAGCAAAGCACACATAGATATTGATCTCGCAAAGGCAAAATCAATCCCAGAATATTTTGACGCTTATCCTAAAATATTTGCTGGTAAGAAAATAGCTATTATCGTGCGTTCACCAGAAGAAATTGTGCTGCCTATACTGGTAGAACATATGCAAAAGAGCTTTTTCCTAAAACCTTTTGCCACCGAATCTGCAGCAGTAAATTGGATTTTAGGTTAGACCATCTTATCTAATTTTCCCTACTATTTAACATATCAACCAATTCAGACAATTATTAAAATCTTAATTTTACTTGATAATCAGTATTATATACTTTGTTAGTAAAAGAACCTCTATCATTTAAAATATAAGTTTCTCTCATCCGTCTATCCAATCAGAAGCTTATGATAAAAACTAAAGAAGAATCCACGTGGCGCAGGAATTGAATGTATCTGAAATAGTCAGAGAATATAAAAACAGGCTGGCAGGATTCATCCGTAAGCGCGTCAACAGAACAGAAGATGCAGAAGATATCCTTCAGGAAGTTTTTTATCAGTTGGCTGAGGCAGACTGGTTGATGAAGCCCATCGACCAGATTGCCGGATGGCTTTTCACCGTCGCCCGAAACCGGATTACTGATTTGTACCGGAAAAAGAAACCGGAACCCTTACCGGAGCCTTATTCGGACGAAGAAGAAGAAATCGCTATCGAAGATTTAGGTTCTTTATTTATTGATGAGGATAGCAATCCCGAGACGGAATACCTGCGCTCTATGGTTATGGAAGAATTTGAAGAAGCTTTGAATGACCTTTCACCCGAACAACGGCAGGCTTTTGAGCTGAATGAAATCAAAGGGATGTCGTTCAACGAGATTTCCAAATTAACCGGAGAGCCGGTCAATACACTGATTTCTAGAA
>JACZJI010000119.1 GCA_014860665.1 Bacteroidales bacterium
CTTATAAGCCAGCCCAGCGCCGCCGGAAATAGATCCTACTCATATCACCCTACCCACGCCTACCCTTCTGTTTCTCGTCTTTGTCATGCTTTTTGCACCCACCCCAATGCAATTTTTGCAAAGAGGTTTCGTGCCTCAACCACATTGCAAAATTGCCCCCTCAGCAAAGCAAAAAATCACGCCAAAGCCTTCAAAACCCAACGCATTTTAACATAATGTAAATTATAAAAATGCCTGAATTTCAGCGGAGTAAACGAATTGTAATCAGCATTCTTATAATTGCACTATGTTAAATTGCTCCCTGCTCCAGCCCACCGCCCGCATCAACATCCTGCTTCAATTCCCACCCACCGGAAACTATATCGCCCGCTTCATCTTGATTTCATTCCCCAAATACACCTAACTCCAAGCCTTATAAGATGCTAACCTGGCGCAAGCGCCAAGGTTTTCATCTTATAAAGCTTTCCGCACGCTTGTCTTAACTCTCTCAGCAACCAGGCAGCAAACCCCGCATTGCCAGCCCGACAACATTTTCACATGCTTAATTTCAGCAATGGTAAATGTTGCGTTCTGTCAATGCAGGGTAACAATCATTCTTTCTCTCAGCATCTTCAAATCACTCGCTTCGCTCGCACTCAAATCCAAAATCCGAAATCGCCAATCCGAAATTAATCTCCCCGCCTCCGGCAGTGCTACCCACCCCAAAACCTTCCGGCTCAGATGCCTTCACACAAGCCCCGCTTGCGGCAGTATTCCGTTCCAGCTTGGTTTCCATGCCTCGCTTGTGCCACCCCGAATGTCAACCAGGCTTCCACTACATACAGCCTCAGCTCCACACGCAGGCAAAGCTCATGCCTCTCTTCATTCCATTTCGCTTCCATTCCGCTCCATTCCGGGACGCCTCGTTCCTCAGCGACCCTCCATTCGCTTCACTAACGCTTCATTTCATTCCGTTTCAGCATTTCGCATAGCCTGCCTTCGCTCCAGGTTTTCGCCTTTCCCCGAAGCACAGCCTCCGTCTCCCCGCAAAAGGAGCGCCCCAACACACAAAATGCGGCCAGCACAAAGCCCAACCGCACACGCCCTCACTTCGCTTTGCGCTGTCACGCCTTTTCCCACCCCAGCGCCCCTTTTCTTTCCCGACCCACCTGAATTGCAAACCCTGCAAACTTTGCAAATTTGCAAAACTCAAAAATTCAACCTCGACAACCTCATCTTCCGCTTCCCGATCATTTCCCGGTCCATCACAACATAACGGATTGCATCAATGCCGTGGTTAAATGCATCCACCGGTTCGTTCAGCTTCTTCCCGAACCTGTCCTCTCTCCACTTGTAATTCTTCAGTTCCCTGACCAGATTCCCGCTACCCCTGACCACGTTTAACCTGAAACGCTTCATGGTGTCAATCCCCGCCAAAATGCTTCCTGGTGGCTTATATGCCCCCCGCAGGTTGAAGCCTGCCCGTCGCAATTCATAAATCAGTTCCGGCTTGCGATCCGATATTATTTCATCACTCCACTTCAACCCGAAGCCATTCATTATTTTTATCAAATCACTACCCAGCAACCCTCTGTCATAAATCTTTTCTTCCAGGTAAAGATCATCCCCCTTTTTCCCGACCCTGACGAGCGCCGTCGGATCATGCTCAAATCCGAAATCCATCCCGAATCCCTGCCAGTCTAGTTCCAGGTAATGCGGCAACTTTTCCACCTCTCCCCAGTTTGTAAATACCAATCCGGTAATTTCTGCAGGTTCTCCCAAACCATAAATCTTCCAGTAGGCCGGATCAACATTCTTCAGGTTCTCAATTTCCCTGACCACTTCCGAAGGTAAAAACTCCATGTTGTCCAGGTATGTCGAATGTATAACCTCGCAATCCGACCTCACCTTGACGACCTCATTGATCCAGTGATCCGGCCCGATGCTTGGATTATAGTCAAGGAATATCTGGCCCCCGGTCCTGATGCTTAGCTGGATCCAGTCTTCCAGGCATAACTCGTTCGCCTCGTTGATGAAAAGACAGTGTCGCTTCGCTCCACGCTTTTTCTCCGGGTTGTCCATCCCGATGAACTCAAACAGGTTCCCCCTGAACTCGTACGTGTTTTCAGTTTTGTTGTGCTTTTTCGTTTCGTAAAACTCATTCGCCTTCAGTATCTCGAAAAAGTCCCGCATGGCAGTTCCCCGCAGCGTTGACAAGGTCTTCCTGACAATTGTAAAAACTTCACCCTTGGTTTCATAAGCTTTCACAAATAGCAAAAGCTGCAAAATAGAATAGGTTTTCCCGCTCCTGGTGCCACCCTCGTTTACAACCACCTTCGAGTTTGCATCAAAGTTTTTCCTGAAAACCTTACTTATCCTCACATCCTTCCTCATCCTGAGCTTCCGGTTTAAAAACAAACCTGATTTCGGTTATTTCTTCCTCTTTTTCAATTTCAACTGCCGTCCGGTTCATCTTTGGCCTGATGTATTCCTGAAGATCAAACCACATCCTGATTTTTTCCTTATCGCTCATGCTGTTGATCAGTTCCTGAATATCATCGTCAAGCATTTCAAGAATACTTTCAACCCGGTATTTCACTTCCGGGCTTACCTTATTTTTAGCACCTTTTGGTTTCCCTGGATTGCCAGGCTTAAATTGCCAGGGCTTATATTCCTTTTGCTCTTCCATTTTATCGTATTTTAATCGTTTTTCCAACGTATTTACGTCCATCCATCTTCTTGCCGTCAATCACCCTCTGCCAACTGCCATCCGATTACTGAATACTGATTACCGAATACCGTTCACCGATCCCGGTAAACCATCTTCTCAATCGAACTCACACTAACATCATACTTCACGCTCAGCTCCAGCTTGATATCCGTATAAGTCCTGTTACTCTCTTTAGCCATTTGGTAGTATTTTTGTTTCACAATCCATTTAACAGCCTGTTTAGGTGTTATAAGTCCAGCTTTTATTATGTTTTCCGTATCAAAGCCGGCTATGGCTTTAATCTCTCTGGCAATTTCAGATTCTTTCTTCTCCATCACTCATTTACTTTTTAGCCTTCACAAATATACAAATATAATGTAAATATAATAAACTTTATAATAGCATTATACATAATTATATTAAAGTATTACTTTAATATAATTGATCTTTTGTAACCAACTGTTTTAATTTCTTATTACTAGCCTTATTCTTGCAAAATAGTATACTCAATATCAATCATTTCGCATCCGACATTCTCAATAGTAATTTTTGTAAATTCAGGACGTGCAGTATAATGTATGTTCCGCTCTAATTAACATATCTATTATGTGTTAAGCTTTGCAAGATATTTATATTGCTTCGAATTGATCTCTTCCGATCCAAATCACCATTCTAATTTCATTTCTACTCTAAAGGAGCAACAAAAAATAAAAACTTATGCAAATTTATTTTCCCCCGCCCTCAGTAAGTTAAAGGAGCATTAAACCAATTGCTAATGGGTTTCCCCTGCTTCCATCATACATCTAAGCACCATCAAAAGAAAATATTTCATCCTCCCTTGCACTACCCTAACTAAATTAAATAATTCTATCTCTCAATATTTACAAAAAACAGCTTACCTATTGACTTTCAGCAAGAAATGAACTAATTTTAGAGCAAATAGCATTAGTGTTGTCTCGGGTCAAACATATACACCCAATTCCAGCTGTGTTAGCATTATTCTGTCATATTTACTAAACGATTAACGTCAATTTTCTTCATCAAATAAATTTTATTTTCAATTAATAAAAAACAAATGAGTATGAAAAATTGTATGCTAAGGCAGTTCATAATACTCCTCTTATATTCATTAATAGTAGTTTTTACAGGATGCAAAAAGAATAATGAGGAACAAAAACCGACAGATATTTGGGATATTGATAAGAGTGGCATTCCCAGATTCGTTGAGTCGAACTATATAGAACTAAATAAAATTTGCAGGATATCAAAATTTAGATCATCAGTAGGTCATGATTACTCTGATGCTTTTGAACACTGCAGAAGCATGAAACATTATTTTGAACCTCGGGGGGATATAGATTGGTCAGCAGTTAAGATTTTCTCTCCCGTAACAGGTTCAATAACAAGAATTGATGTAGAATGGGCGGGTACAAAAATTGAAATAGCATCCGATGATTATCCAGCATTTCGATTCTCCATTTTCCATATTTATACCCTGGAGCAGTATAATTTAGGTGATAAGGTTGTAGTAGGGGAACAATTGGGCACACACATTGGTTCTCAAACAACATCAGATATTTCAATAATTGTAAATGACCCAACTCGACAGGGAAAAATGATATCATTTTTTGAAGTTATGACTAATGAACTTTTTAATCAATATTTCAATCGAGGTGTAAGCAAAAGAGAAGATATGATTATTTCCCAAACAATACGGGATGCAAATCCGATTTTGTGTAATGGTGATACATTCATTTCGTCAGATACACTTGAAAATTGGGTTACTTTAAATTGATTTAGTGACAAAAAAATGGCAAATGATAAATATTCTTGTCTTAAATTTTAATAAACAAGGATTGAAAAGCCCCCGCTAAGCGGCAATTGCATTGCCTTTATGTCTTTCTTCCGTCTTCATTCTATACTTTTTGTCGGAAGTTATCCTTTAGTTTGTTTATTGCTAATAATTCCGTAGTTATTTGACGAAATTCCAAATTCCAATATTTTCTCCACTATCAGAGTCTTAGCTTTGTCAGATTCCTTCATGGTGCCTGAAATTTTGTATGCTAATAGGGCATTATGTATAAATATTTGCCTATTGTAGAAATATCTAAGCTGATTAATGGACTTTTTGTAAATCCATAAAAACAAACCTGATATAAGTTCGATAAATATTCCACTTGCAATAGTTAGTGCTTGAATTTCGCCATCACCTGTAAGATTTGGGTTAATTATTGTGGTGGGCACGATATAAGAGATTATACCAAAAGCTATTATGAAAAACCCGATCCACATAGCTGTCATACTATAACCATAACTCTTTTGAGTTTGTCTTAAACCAATCTGATAGTATTGCTCTAACTCTAATCTGCTGTATGTCACCATTTGGAACAATCCCTCTGTATCCTCCTGATGTAATATATTTTCGTATTCAGCTTGCTTTTTTTTAATTTCACTAATCTTATCATCAAATTCCTTTTCTGCTTCTTCACTGTTGAGTTTAATAATATCTGAAATAACTGGCGCGAAATAATAGTAAGGTAGAAATGGGCCTATGATCAGGTAAATTGCACCAAAAACAGACAAAATTACTCTCCAACTTAAAGGGTCTGTTCCCCACTTCCATAGTTCAGGCAGCCATATTAAAATACAAAAATACCCTACTGCTAAAGTAATTAATAGGCATAAAAAAATCAGCAACAAGAGGATCGTAAACCTTTTGCTTTTGCTCTTGGGCCTTAACCATTTAATAATCCAATCTCTCGTTACCCTTTTATCTCTGCTAACAGGTTTTTCATTTACTCCCATCTTAGATTCATCAGAAGTGTTTTCCATTTTGATATTTTTTTAATAAAAATTTCAATCTTTATTATTCACCAGAAATTGATTTAATCTTTATGTTATTATTACCAACCCTACAAGCATAAAATAATAATTATGTTACTATTCATTTTTGATTAGATGAACTTAATAATGAATACAAGCTTGAAATTGAATGCGTGCTCGATAGTACGAAAAGAAGTTAAGAAAAGTTTGTTTTGGCTTACAAATATACAACGCAAAGTGTTTTTATGCAAGAGATTATGGGGTATTTATTAAATGATTTCAATAACTTTTGGAGGTATAAGCCTCATTAAGGCCCTGCTAAGCGGCAATTGCATTGCCGTTTTGAAGACATGATAATTAACAATTATCCAACATCAAATTCAGTTAGCTTAGCTTGTGCTGACAAATTTTAACCCGCATCCAGCAAATCAAATCCCAATAAGCCGCAACAGTTCTACTAACCGTGCCTCTTTTCCCATCTATCCCTCCTAAAATTACTTTTTGTTATCCTCAATAAAAAGGCTTTCCAAATCTAAAATCGTCAACCCATAATCCAATATATTATATGGTGTGCTTCGCACTATTGCTTAC
>JACZJI010000120.1 GCA_014860665.1 Bacteroidales bacterium
CATTATGCATTTATTAGAAGTTTTATTACAAGTTGCAGCCACACTGACTCCATTTGCAAAAATGGGTGCCGGTATCGGTGCAGGTCTCGCTGCAATTGGAGCAGGTGTTGGTATTGGACCTATCGGTCGCGGTGCAGTAGAAGCTATTGCACGTCAGCCTGAAGCTGTTGGCGATATTCGTTCCAATATGATTATCTCTGCCGCACTTATCGAAGGTGTTGCCTTCTTTGCTATTGTGATTTGTCTGCTTATCATTTTCTTGTAAGTCGAAAATCAAAAAATTTGGCAGGTATTCCGGCGATAGGCCGGAATACTTACATTGAAATTACGAATTGAAAACAAAATATTATGCAATTAATTAATCCCGGTTTAGGAATCATCTTTTGGATGACCCTTACTTTTGGAATTGTCGTGTTTATTCTTGGTAAATACGCCTGGCCCTCCATTCTGAAAGGATTAAAAGAGCGTGAACAAAGCATCCAGGAATCGCTGGACGCAGCCAAAGCCGCCCAGGAACAAATGCTACGGTTGAAAGCTGATAATGAAAAACTACTTCAGGAGGCCAAGGAAGAAAGGGCTGCTATCCTGGCAGACGCACGCAAGATAAAAGAGAAGATACTCGAAGAAGCCAAAGAAAAGGCTACCATGCAGGCAGATCAAATTGTGGGACAGGCCAAAGAAAGAATCGAGCATGAAAAGAAAGCTGCATTGACTGAAATAAAAAATATTATTGCAGAATACTCTATTGAAATTGCTGAAAAAATATTACGCGAAGAATTGAAGGATAAAAACAAGCAAAAAGAACTTGTTGCAAAACTCCTGAAAGAAACCAGTTTAAATTAAGCTTTGTAACCCATGAGAGTTAATTTATTAGCAAAACGATATGCCGATGCGGTTTTTGAACTTGCAGTCGAAACCAAAAACGTGGATCGCATTGCGGAAGACATTAAACTGGTTTACAAAGTGCTGGATGAAAACCGGTTGCTCAGGAAGATTATGGACAACCCGGTGATTGATGCGAGCAAGAAAATTAATATCCTCAACAAAATATTTGGTGAGAAGGTTAACGATTTAAGTATACGTTTTCTGCGCCTGATTACCCGCAAAGGCCGTGAAATGTACATCATGGGGATTTGTGAGGCCTTTGAAGATAATTATCTGGATTATAAAAATATCGTCAGGGCAGAACTGGTTACAGCATATGCTACAGACAAAGAAATCAGGGAATCCGTACTGGCCAAATTAAAAACCATCAGCAACAAAGATATCATGCTCAGTGAAACTGTCAATGAAGACATCATCGGGGGTTTCATTATGCGCATTGAAGACTACCAGCTAGATGCCAGTGTGGCAAATCAGCTGAAAAGACTGAGCAAAAATTTTGCCAGCAACTTATATGAGAAACAATTTTAACCATCGATAAAAGAAACACTATGTCAGATATCAAACCGGCTGAAGTATCGGCCATACTGAGACAGGAACTGGCAGGCTTTGAAACGGAAGCCTCTTTGGAGGAAATCGGTTCCGTGCTTACCATCGGGGATGGAATTGCACGGGTTTACGGACTCTCTAACGCCGAGCAGGGCGAATTGGTTGAGTTTGAAAAGACTGGCCTTATAGGGATCGTGCTTAACCTCGAAGAAGATAACGTTGGTATTGTATTACTCGGTGAACCGGAAGACATCAACGAAGGTGACAAAGTAAAAAGAACTGGAAAAATCGCTTCCATTATGGCCGGTGATGGCCTTTTGGGCCGTGTTATCAATACGCTGGGAGTTCCTATCGACGGAAAGGGTGCCATTGAAGGCGAGCTTTACGAAATGCCGCTGGAACGAAAAGCCCCTGGTGTTATTTACCGCCAGCCGGTAAACGAACCGCTTCAAACAGGTATTAAACCTATCGACGCTATGATTCCCATCGGACGTGGTCAGCGTGAGTTGATCATTGGTGACCGCCAAACCGGGAAAACAGCCATCGCCATTGATACCATCATCAACCAGAAGGAATTTTACGACCGCGGTGAGCCCGTCTACTGTATCTACGTTGCTACGGGACAGAAAGGTTCTACCGTAGCCCAGATACAAAAGGTGCTGGAAACACACGGCGCCATGGATTATACCATCATTGTTTCTGCTACAGCTTCCGATCCGGCTGCGATGCAGTTTTATTCACCTTTTGCCGGTGCTGCCATCGGTGAGTATTTCCGCGATACAGGTCGTCCGGCGCTGATCGTTTACGATGATCTCTCCAAACAAGCCGTTGCTTACCGCGAAGTGTCCCTTTTGCTGAGGCGCCCTCCGGGACGTGAAGCTTATCCGGGTGACGTATTCTATTTACACTCACGTTTATTGGAACGTGCCGCCAAGATCATCAACTCGGATGAAATTGCAAAAAAGATGAACAACATTCCGGAAAGCATCAAAGACAAAGTAAAAGGCGGTGGTTCGCTGACAGCGCTTCCGATTATCGAAACTCAGGCAGGAGACGTTTCCGCTTACATCCCTACCAACGTAATTTCCATTACCGACGGTCAGATTTTCCTGGAAACCACTCTGTTTAACTCCGGTATCAGACCTGCTATTAACGTGGGTATTTCCGTATCCCGTGTAGGTGGGGCTGCACAGATTAAATCCATGAAAAAAGTTGCAGGAACTTTGAAACTTGACCAGGCACAGTTCCGTGAACTGGAAGCTTTCTCCAAGTTTGGTTCCGACCTCGACGCTGCAACCGTAGCCGTTTTAGAAAAGGGGCGACGTAATGTGGAAATTCTGAAGCAACCTCAGTATTCTCCAATGACTGTAGAACATCAGATAGCTATTATTTTCTGTGGTACCTATAACCTCTTGCGTGAGGTTCCAACTACCAGAATCAAAGATTTCCAGGACAGTTTCTTGCACTTAATGGATGCCAAATATCTGGATATCCTGACGGAACTGAAAGAAGGAAAGCTGACCGACAAAAGCATTGAAACTATGAAAAGCGTTGCTGCTGACGTAGCCAAGCAATACAAAAAGTAAACCGAAAACTGAAAATCAGCTATGGCAAACTTAAAGGAAGTAAGAAACCGGATAGCCTCCGTTAAATCGACCCGGCAAATTACCAGTGCCATGAAAATGGTATCGGCTGCCAAATTGCGGAGGGCTCAGAATGCTGTGCTTACCATGAGGCCCTATGCATTGAAACTACAGGAAATCATGCAGAATTTAAGTGGCAGCATGGAAGATTCCAATGAAAGTGTTTTTGCAAAACAAAGGGAACAAAGACGAGTGCTTCTGGTAGTTATTACCTCCAACCGTGGATTGTGCGGCGCTTTTAACGCCAACGTCGTAAAAGAGACTATCCGTTTGCTGGAAAACGAACTGACCCCTTTGAATGCACAGAAAAATGTGGATTTGATGTGTCTTGGTAAGAAAGGTGCTGATTTGTTAAAATCAAAAGGATATAAGATAAAAGAGAGCAATCAGGAAATTTTTAATGACCTGAATTTTGAAAACGCAACCGTCATCGCTGAAAAGATGATGGATGATTTCAAAAAGGGTTCTTATGATAATATTATACTTATTTACAATCAATTCAAAAATGCTGCTGTTCAAATCCTCAAAACAGAAGATTTCCTGCCTGTAAAGGAGCAAAAATCTGAAAAAGGAGCATCAGTCAGAACTATCCAGGCTGACTATATTTTTGAACCTAACAAAGAAGAAATTCTGAGTGAACTGATCCCAAAAACCTTAAAAATTCAGCTTTACAAGGCTTTACTTGACAGCTTTGCTGCAGAGCACGGAGCCCGCATGACAGCCATGCATCAGGCAACAGAAAATGCAAGCGACCTGCTTAAAGAATTGAATTTGAGTTATAATAAAGCAAGACAAGCTGCGATTACAACAGAAATTCTGGAAATTGTCAGCGGTGCTGAAGCTTTGAAAGGATAGCAGAAAACAATTTATTCTTTATAACAAACGAGCCGGATTAAAATCCGGCTCGTTTGTTTATGTATAAAACCTCCTCAATCATTTCAAATAGATAACCGATTTTCATAGCTGGAAATTATATTAACTTTGTCAAAACTGAAAATCTTACTATTATGATTAACAACAATATTGAATCCGTTCTGAACAAACAAATCCAAAAAGAAGAGTTTTCTTCACGACTCTATCTATCCATGGCTATGTGGTGCGAAGTGAACGGTTTTCCGGGAGCATCTTCATTTTTATATCGCCATGCTGAAGAAGAAAGGCTGCATCAGCTGAAAATCATTCATTATGTCAACGACCGTGGAGGCAAAGCATTATTGTTGGATCAGGAAGAACCGGCTTCTGAATTCTCTTCACTTCAGGACCTTTTCGAACAGATACTGGTTCACGAGGAATATATCACTGGTCATATTAATCAGATTTATGGCCTGGCTGTGGAGGAAAAGGATTATACCACCGGTAATTTTCTGCAATGGTTCATTTCAGAGCAGCTGGAAGAAGAAAAACTGGTGAAAAATATTCTGGACAAAATCAAACTGGTGGGCAACGATAAAACCGGAATGTTTCATATAGACAAGGAACTGGCAACTATAGCAACAGCCAAACCTGAATCACCGGTCGCTTAAAAACCTTTTTTAGCTTTTTTCTCCTGTTCAAAAGCAACAGTAAGCTTCTCGTACCAGGATTTTCCAAATTTTCTGATGAGCGGTTCTTTAAGAAACCGGTATACCGGAACCTGCTCTTTTTGACCTTTCAGTCGTGCCACATTACAAATCTCCCAATGGTCGTAATTTACAGCAATATGATCGGTCAGTCTGGAAAGACGAACGGGATACAGATGACATGAGATCGGTTTTTGAAAAGGAATACGTCCTTCCTTCCATGCTTTTTCTATGGCACAGTAGCTGATACCATTTTCGAAATAGACAAAAGCACACTCGCGATCCTCTACCAAAGGTGTGACAAACTCGCCTTCCATATCATAATCAAAAACACCATTTTTCTCGACCACAGCAAGACCTTTGGGAGCCATATAAGGCTTTATCTCATCAAGATAATCTTCCAGGATGCTGATTTCCTCTTCTTCCAAAGGAGCTCCTGCATCGCCTTCAACACAGCAATCTCCATGGCATCCCCCCAAATCGCAGATAAAATGCTTCTTTGCGAGATCTTCAGAAATTATGGTGTCATCAATAATAATCATGGCGCGAAAATACACAAATAGTAATTTAGGCTATTTTCATAAGCCAGAAATAATCTGAGATGCAAGAAATTATTTTGAGATCTACCGACCGAAAAGCATTTTCCAGAATCTTTTTTCTGAAGCTTCATCTGCAAGCAATTTTTTCGCCAGTTTTAATCCTTCTTTATATCCTAAATCATAGATCTCATCAGCTTTATCAAAATCAAGTGTAGAAAAATTACGGGTTGCCGGTGGATCAATAAAGTAATCGCAAAATCTTTTCTCTTCTGCTATGGTGTTATTGATGGCCAGATGATAGGTCCTGACAGCAACATCCTTCATCCTTCGAAAGTCTGAAAGCTGAGCAATATGGTTAACATGTATCCCAATGATTTTATCACATTTTCCCTTCAGTATCTCAGCACTCAGGTTTTTGGTGACTCCTCCATCCACATAATAAGTTCCGTCAATCACCATTGGATTGAACAGCAAAGGAATCGATGCTGAAGCCATGACATATTCAATTAGTTTTCCCTCCGACCTGATTTCGAATTTTCCGGTATTAAGATTGGTAACAGTGATATAAACAGGAATTTTCAGTGCACTAAAATCATCTTTCTCCACTCTCTCGCGAAGAAATTTCTCAACTTTATTCAAATTAAAAATTCCCATTCTGTTCAGATCCATATTTGTTATGGCCATCGGGCGAACCTCTTCCTTAATGAATTCCAAAGTTTCTCTGGATGGGATTCCGAGAGCATAACTCACAGCAACCATAGCTCCCATACTTGTTCCTGAAACAACCACCGGACGAATATTATTTTCTTCAAGAGCCTGAAGTACTCCCAAATGAGCGATTCCGCGGGCACCACCACCACTGAAGGCAAGACCATATTTCACTTTACGTTTCATAAAATGATTTGTTTCATTAGGAAAAAGCTCATTTACAGGATACAATTTTATCCTTTACAATAATAATTAAATTTTTGTTAATTTATTTAGTTCTGTTGTTCCCGAACTAAATAAACCATTACTTTCGCCGCAAAAAAATTCACATGAACGAACATGAGCGCATTACCAGACAAAAAGAGTTGATCGAAACGATTGGCCGTAATTTGGAAAAACAGGGTATACAGCCTGTTGCCGGTCGGATTTTGGGTATGCTTATGGTAATGGACAAGGAGGAATACACTTTTGATGAGATTGTGGAGGAAATGAAAATCAGCAAAAGCTCAGCCAGTAATGCTTTAAGAAATCTTGAATTGAGGGAAGCCATCGAATATGTAACCTATCCGGGCGACCGGAAACGTTATTTCCGCATATCATTTTCAGACGTCAACAAACTTATCGAAGGGGTCAAAAAGAAATTCCAGACCGATGCCGATATATTTGACGAAGTCATTTCTTTGAAAAAGGATAGTAATTCCAAAAATGCCTGTGCATTGAAGGCCATCTCCAAAGGAATGAGATACTTCATTACGATCCTTGAAAATTTTCAAAATAAAATCTGAACACTTTGTTATTTAATCGTTTTGTTCTGAATTAATTAATTACAAAAAACAATTAATTAAAATATGAGACATTTTACTTATCTCCTAGCTGCCTGTCTGTTGGCACTTCCCTTCCAGGGATCAGCGCAGAAGGTATACAACCTGCAGAGTTTACTGGAGCAGGCAGTCGTCAATAACTCCGAAATTAAAAAGGCCGCCCTGCAGCAAACCGAAAGCAACTATAAAGTCAGAGAGACGGTGGCCCAGGGGCTTCCGCAGCTTTCCGGAAAAATTGATTACACGAGAATGGGCATCGCCGGTATAAATATACCTGCAGGATTTGCAGCTGAATTACCGCAGGATATCCTCCCGCTTTTGATGCAGCTTAAGAACCTGAAGGCATTGCATATGATATCATCCAATGTCACATTAAGCGAACTGGTTTACAGCAAGCAATACTGGACCGGGATAAAACAAGCCAAAGCAGCCCGTGGACTTTATGATATTCTGGCCAATAAAACAAAGGATGAAGTGGTTTACGACGTAGCCACCGTTTATTATCAACTGCTGAACAACTATTCCAGCCTTGAAACACTGAACGGGATCATTCAAAATCTTGAAAAAATAGAAAATGTGCTGGAACTGCAATATCAAAATAACCTGGCAAAGAGTACCGATGTGGGAAGGGTAAAAGTCCAGATCGCCAATCTGAAAACAAATCGTCAATCTTTGCAGGACGCTATAGAAATCCGCAAACGCATCTTACAGATCCTGTGCGGCCTTCCACTTGACACACACCTGCTTGTAGACACTGCAAATAATACAGTTGACCATATTCAGAAACCTGTTATTCCACAATTTTCTGTCAATCAACTACCGGCCTATCAAATCATGAAAAAGCAACAAGAACTGGCCAAGCTGAAAATAAAAGCAGATCAGGCGAAATATTATCCTAACCTGGCAATTTTCGGGCGATACAACTATCAGACCTATTCAGCTCAGCTTAGTCTCAGCGGTATGTCTCCGTCCACCTCTTTCGGATTTGAAGCCAACATCCCCATTTTTAGTTCCGGTGAACGTCACAGCAAAGTCATGCAGTCAAAACTGGAATTAAAAGAGATGGACGAAGATTTTAGTACCAACACCCAGCAACTGGGAACCAATTATGAAAATGCAGCCAATGCGCTGGCTTCCGCCTGGAAGGGATTGCAGGATCAGAAAGAAAACAAAGCACTGGCAAAACAGGTTTACGACCAGGTGAAATTAAGTTTCAAAGAAGGCATGGCTTCACTAACAGATTTGTTAAGTGTGGAGTCTTCTCTTCTTGATGCCGAAAATTTATACAATCAACAATTACTTAAATACAGAATTGCATCCCTGGATATGAAAAACGCTACAGGTACAATTCTGTCCATTGTTCACGAAAAATAAAAAAATCAAATAAAATGAAAGTACTTAGAACCGTCATCATCTCAGTTATCGCTCTTGCTATTTTAGGAGGTGTTTTTTTCCAGCTCAGGAAAAACAAACGGGATATGAATTATGATATGACCATCGCTTCTCGCAAAGTCGGTGCAGTCCCTGTTAAAGCTGAAAAAGCTCATATGTCGACCATTGACTTCACCATCACAACCAACGGTGTTCTGGAAGCCAATCATCAGCTGACAGTGGTTTCGGAAACACAGGGGAAAATCACTCATCTTTACAAACATCTCGGAGATTACGTCCAAAAAGGAGAAGTCATTGCCAAAGTAGAAGACGAAACCATCCGGGCTGCTGAAATGGTTGCTGAAGCCAATGTACAGCAACATGAAAGAGACATCAAACGTTATGAGCGTCTGAGTGCCGGTGATGCCATAACCAAACACGATCTGGAAGAAGCAAAGATCGGCCTGGAAAAAGCCAAAGCCGATTTTATCAAAGCTAAAAAAGCGCTCGACAACACATCCATTACTGCTCCCATTTCAGGGGTGATCAATCAAAAATTTGTTACCGAAGGACAGTTTCTTGCAGGAGGCATGCAGGTATGTGAGATTGTTGACAACCATCAGTTGAAAATACACGTCAAAGTGGATGGCGATAATATTTACAATGTTCAAAAGGGAGAAGAAGTTCAGGTTGTTGTTCCGGTTTTCCCGGACCGTACTTTCCACGGAGTAGTTACAGCCATTGCTGTAAAAGCCGACAAAACGATGAATTTTGATGTGGAAATTACACTGGATAACACACAGAAAATACCATTGAAATCCGGTTTGTATGCTGAAGTGAATTTCCCGGTCAAATCAAAGGAATGCCTTGTTATACCGAAAGAAAGTATTGTCGGCAGTATGGTGAAACCTCAGGTCTTTGTCATTGAAAACAACAAAGCTGTCTTGAAGGACATCGTTACAGGACTCAGCAACAACCACAATGTTCAGGTGATTTCGGGCATCAAAGAAGGTGATCAGGTTATCTACAGCGGTCAGTTGAATTTAAGCGGGAACGAAGAGGTAAAGGTCATCCAATAAAAAGAATCCAATGAAAATCACAGAAATATCAGTAAAGCGAACAACGATTCCGGTGGTGTTGTTCACCATACTTATTCTTGGCGGTATTTATTCATTTTTCAGCTTAAGCGAAGAGCTTACTCCGAATATGGATTTCCCCGTCAACACAATTACCACCGTTTATCCCGGTGCCTCCCCCTCTGAAGTTGAAAACTCAGTCACAAAGAAAATTGAAGACGCCGTTTCAACCATTTCAGGAATCAAGAAAATAAAT
The DNA here is from genome assembly GCA_014860665.1 of Bacteroidales bacterium. Classification (GTDB taxonomy): domain Bacteria; phylum Bacteroidota; class Bacteroidia; order Bacteroidales; family F082; genus Sulfidibacterium. The sequence goes on from JACZJI010000120.1 coordinate 9,405, forward strand.
TCTTACTCCTACGAAGGATTTTCCATGGTAGTGATCCAATATGTGGATGGATCAAATTCTGACCAAAAACTGGAAGAATGTCAACGAAAAGTTAACATCATAAGAAATCAGCTGCCTGCAAATGCGAAAGATCCTCAGTTTGTGAAGTTCGACATTAACAACTACCCGATCATGAATATTGCCGCGAATTCGAACCTTCCGGCAAGTGAGTTTTATGATCTTATCGACAGGCAGGTAAAACCTGTGCTGGCGCAGATAAAGGGAGTTGCCAAAGTAGACATCATCGGAGGACACGAACGTGAAATCCAGATTAAAGCGGACGCTGAGAAGCTGGATCATTATGGAATTTCCATTCTTCAGCTCAAACAAATTCTGGAAGCTTCAAATCTGGACTTTCCGACAGGAGAAGTTACCAACGGTAAAACCCGGATGCTGATCCGTTTGTCAGGAAAATACACAAAACTCCAGACCATAAGTGATCAGGTGATAGGATATGCCCATGACGGCGCTCCCATCCGGGTAAAAGATGTTGCTTACGTTGTGGATGGTGTGCGCAAACCTACCAGCCTGGCCCGTATCAACGGAAATCCGGCTATTGGTATTTCCATTCAGAAACAAACAGGTGCCAATGCAGTTGACATCAGTGCCCAGGTCAAAAAAACAATGGCATCTTTTGAAAAAGAATATGCTGCTAACAACCTGAAGTTTACCATAGCCAGTGACACATCCGACTTCACCAAAGACGCTGTTAATAGTGTGATGATTGATCTGCTGCTTGCCATTGTTTTGGTTTCAATCACGATGTTGTTGTTCCTGCATAGCTTCAGGAATTTGCTGTTCGTATTTATTTCCATCCCGACATCATTGATATCAACATTTCTCATCTTCAAAATATTCGGATTTTCACTCAACTTGTTGACGTTGCTGGCCTTGTCCATTGTGGTCGGAGCTATCGTAGACGACGCTATCGTTGTTCTTGAAAATATCTACCGGCATATGGAAATGGGAAAAACCAGATTGAAGGCCACACTTGAAGCCACACAGGAACTGGGTATGACCGTTACTTCCATTACAGTAGTTTTGATTGTTGTATTTCTTCCTATTGGTTTAACTGTAGGGATTACAGGCCAGATCCTGAGAGCATTCTCGTTTGTGGTAGTTTTTGCCTTGTTGTTGAGCTTACTGGTATCCTTTACACTGGTTCCGTTATTGACTTCTCAGTTTGCCAAAATTAAAGAGTTTAACATCAAAAATCCATTCGACCGTTTCCTCATGTCCTTTGAAAAGTTTGTGGTTCAGTCAAGGGAAAGAATGCTGGATTTCCTCAGATGGGCACTAAAACACAAAGCTACCGTAATCGGTGTAGCACTTGCTTTATTTTTCAGCTCATTTTTACTGGTCACAAAGGGATACATTCAGGCTGAATTTATGGATCAGGGCGACCGTGGAGAGTTTAACCTTACCATGGAGCTCAATCACTCTGCTACATTGGAATACACCAACAGCCTCTGCAGCAAAATAGAGAACATTCTGCTAAGCTACCCGCAGGTAAAGATGGTTTACACAAAAGTGGGATTGACCAGTGGAAAAACCGGTGTGCTGGCCACGCCTTACGAAGCCGAATTCTCCGTTACTCTGGTACCTAAAGACAAACGAAAAGAATCGACACAGATCTTTGCTAAAAAGCTGCAGTACATGCTTTCATCCACCTTTCCGGGGCCGGAGTTCAACACCCACGAGTTAAATATTTTAGGAAATTCACAAGATCCAATCGAAATTTATGTCCGCGGAAGCAATTACAGCAAAGTTGTCGATTACAGCAAAGTATTGCTGAGCACTTTAAAAACCATCAAAGGAACCTCGAAAATCGAGTCATCGATTTCAAAAGGGAACAAAGAGTATGTCATCAAAGTGAACCGGGACAAGATGGCCCGTCTGGGTCTGACACTTGGACAGGTTGGTGCTACGATGTACATGGCTTTTGAAGGAAATACCGATCTGAAATATAGCCAGGGAGATAAAGAATATGATATGAAGATTTCGCTGGATAACTTCGACCGGCGAAACAAGTCGGACCTGGACAACATGAGCTTTATCAACCATTCCGGGAAGGTAATCCGTCTGGATCAGTTTGCCGATATCAGCGAAGGGGTCAGCCCGTCGCGGCTTGACCGGTTCAACAAATTACCGGCTGTGGAAATCTCAGGTCAGACCGTAGGTAAAACGGTAGGAACCATTAAAGATGAACTCGTGGCAGAATTGCAAAAGACACCCCCTCCTGCTGGCGTGTACATTTTCTATGGCGGAGATATGGAACAGCAATCCGACTCATTTAGCAGCCTGTTGATGGCCCTTATTACTTCTATCGTGCTGATGTACCTGATTATGGTAGCACTGTACGACAGTTACATTCACCCACTGGTGGTAATGCTTTCGCTGCCGCTGGCCATCATCGGAGCATTATGGGCATTGGCGCTGGCTGATAAAACCCTGAGTATTTTCTCTATCATGGGGATCATCATGCTGATGGGTCTGGTTGCCAAGAACGCCATTCTGGTAGTTGACTTTGCCAACGAACTACGCAACAAGGGTGTCAAAGCTGTGGAAGCCGCCATCGAAGCCACCCGCCTGCGATTCCGTCCTATTTTAATGACCAACCTTGCGCTTATCGTCGGTATGCTTCCGATCGCACTGGCCAATGGAGCAGGTTCCGAATGGAAAAGCAGTCTTGGATGGGTTTTGATCGGAGGGCTGATCAGTTCTTTATTCCTTTCACTGATTATTGTGCCTGTCCTGTTTGTTATTTTCGACAGATTCGTAAAACGAAATCACATTAAGGAATAACACAATCCATAAATATTCAAGAAGGGGAAGGACATTTGATGTCCTTCCCCTTCTTTTTATAAAAAAACGCAGAATTGTACGTCTCTACGATTTTTTATCCCCTTTTTATCTTCTGTTCGATGGATGTAGTGGAATATCCCGGAAGGAGATCTATTGAAACCACTTCCCCGCCCTTGCTTTTCACGATATCATAGCCTACGACGTCTTCAACACGGTAATCGCTGCCCTTTACCAACACATCCGGCTGAACGGTTTTAATGAGATTATAAGGCGTTTCTTCGTGAAAGAGTACTACGGCATCCACAAAATGTAAAGAGGCCATAATCATCGCCCTGGAGTTTTCATCGGTAATGGGACGGTTGTCACCTTTTCCCAGCATCTTAACTGATTTATCAGTATTCACACCGACGATCAGAATATCTCCCAGGTCTTTGGCTTTGCTCAGATAATCGACATGCCCGAGATGCAGCAAATCGAAGCATCCGTTGGTAAAAACGATTTTACGGCCTTTAAGGTGCCAGCGCATCAATGCGCGCTCCAGTTCATCAGGATGTAATATCTTTTCCCGAATAATCTCTAAGTTTTCCATTGACAGGTTTTAGATTTTTGGAGAACATTACCAGATACATATATCCAATGGCACCAACCACAATATTCAGCAACGTTTGTCCGCCATGGGTAATGGTAGCATAGGAAAGGGCATAGCTTGCCTTGATATTGTATATTTCACTCAGGGCTTTCATCACAATAAAGTGATAAGCTCCGATTCCGCCCGGCACAGGTGCCACAATTCCCAGACTTCCGATAGCTAAAATAGTCAATGCTCCGACAAAATTCAACACGCTGGTTTCTTTCAGCATAAAGAAAGCAGTATACACCATCAATGCATAAAACAACCAGATAAAAAATGTGTACAGCAGAAAGAGTCCTTTCTGTTTCATGTTTTTGATGGTCTTTATACCTTCAAGGACTCCCTTTACAAAGTCGTGGACTTTATGATAAAAAGGCTTGTTTTTAAACTTCCTTTTGTTGCTCTTCAGGTATAAATAAGTGAAAACTCCGGTAGCCAGAAGACCAACCGTCAACAACAGAATGGGCCAGATATTTGAGAAAACCATATCCACAAAAGGCCCGAAAAATTTATGAAGAAACTCTCCCAGCAATGTCAACTGGAAGAAAATCACAAAGAAGATTAGGCCTACAAGCACAATCAGATCAAAAAAGCGCTCTGAAATCACTGTGCCGAACAACACGTTGAACGGAATATTTTCCTTTTTGGATAAAACGCCGCAACGTACTACTTCGCCCAGACGCGGAACAGCAATATTGACCATGTAACCGGTCATAAGCGAAAAGAAAGTAGTCCTAAGCCTCGTTTTATAATTCATGGAACCTATCAGCAGATTCCAGCGGGCGGCACGAAAAAGGTGCGAAATAATGGTTACTCCAAGCGAAACAAACAACCAAAAGTAATCGGCATGAAGGATTTCCTTATAGACATTCTTCGTATCAATTTCACGAAAGCTCAGCCACAAAAGCACCAGTCCCAGGAACAAAAAGAACAGGTACTGTACTACCGACAGAATTTTCTTCGATACCTTGCTGGCCACAATAAACTATCTTAAGTGATTATTTTCGTCAGGAAAAAGAATATGGGGTTTGAAAGTTTTTGCCTCCTCAAAATCCATACTTGCGTATGAAGCAATGATAACCAAATCGCCAACCGCCACTAAGCGTGCGGCAGCTCCGTTCAGTCCGATATTTCCTGAACCCCTTTCGCCTTTAATTACATAAGTATCCAACCGGTTCCCGTTAGTGATGTTGTAGATACTGACCTTTTCGTTTTCGATGATGTTAGCAGCTTCCATAAGCTCCTCATCAATAGTAATGCTGCCGATATAATTTATATTGGCATGAGTAACCTGAACCCGGTGAATTTTCGATTTTAAAACTTCGATGAACATTAATTTACAATTTAGGCCTCAAAATTCTGTGCAAAAATAATGCATTAAATAATACGAATGTTATCGATGAGACGAACCTCACCCATCCATGCAGCCACACATGCAACCGTTCCAACATGCTCGTTCCAGTTCTGAATGGGCTGCAGATTCTGGTCGTCTACGATCTCAAAATATTCGAGCCTGAAATTTTTATTGGCATCAAAAAGATTAATGACCATCTGTTGCAACGGCTTTGCACAAAGATGCTTTCTTCTGCGCTGTGCTTCACGCAAAGTCTGATAAATGAACGGTGCGTTTTTCCTTTGCTCAGGAGTTAAACGGACATTCCGGGAGCTCATGGCCAGGCCGTCGGACTCGCGCATGATGGGGCAGGGAATAATCTCCACCGGAATATTTTCCATCTGAACCATCTTTTTGATGATGGCCAGTTGCTGAAAATCTTTTTCTCCGAAATACGCCCTATCGGGTTGCACAATGTCAAAAAGCTTGTGAACCACAACGGCAACTCCGTTGAAATGTCCCGGCCTGAAGACGCCTTCCATCACGTTGGCCAGATCACCGAAATCGTAGACTTTGGTAACAGGTTCGGGATACATCTCATCTTCCGAAGGAAGGAAAAGCGCATCACAGCCGACGCTCTCCAGCAGCTTTTTGTCGCCCTCCACATCACGGGGATATTTCTTTAAATCTTCCGGATTATTAAACTGGATGGGATTCACAAAGATGCTCACCACCAGTAAGTCGTTTTCGGCTTTAGCCTGCCGCATGAGGCTCAGATGGCCTTCGTGCAAAGCGCCCATAGTAGGGACAAAGCCTACCCGTTTCCCTCCGGCTTTCTGTTCATCAAGAAAAGCTCTGAGGTCTTTTATTAAAGGAAAAATACGCATTAATCAACCTTTTGCAGGATATTCTGCAAATCCTTTTCAAGTGTTTTTTTAGGAGATTCCACAATTCTTCCGATTTCTTTTCCCTGATAGGAAACTATGAATGTGGGAACCCTTTTAATATCCAGTTTACTGATGTCGCTTCCGGGAACCTTCAGTGCGCGGTCCACGGCAATGGCTTTTACGCTGGCGGTATTATATCCGGCGTCGTTCAGTATTTTATAAAAACGTCCAACCTGCTCTTTGCTGTCGCCGCACCAGCTGCCGAACACTACAGTAAGCTGAGTTTTATCCAGTTTTTTCTGAATGTCGCTTACCACTTTGCTCTCCGGCTTGTAGCTTTTATACTGGTAGTTAAACCAGGGGCCGAAAAGACCGTGTTGCAGTCCGTCCAGATTACAGGGTCCGGCCATCACATTCATCCCCATCATAGGGTCTTTGATAACTTTATTTACCTCTTGTGAAAAAGCGGTTGCAACGAATAGCAACGAAAATAAGGCTGAAAACAATAATTTCTTTTTCATTTTTTGAAAAGTTTTAACGAAGCAAATTTATAATAAAAGTTCTTAAAGTGCCTAAAGTTTCGGGAGAACCCCAACTTTAGGCACTTTAGTGCACTTTAGCTCACTTAAGGCACTTTCCATGTAATTATAGAAGGAAATCTTGCTGAAGCAGAATGAGAACATGTAGTTATCACACGAAAATTTAATATTACAGCAGTAATAAAAGCGATTACAAAAGGAAAAGAGGATAAAGCAAAATAAAAATAAAAGATTATAACACGAAATCTGGTTATTGGAAAACGAATTCATGTAATTACCGAAGGTTTTTTACATAAAGCAGAATAAAAACAAAAAATAACCACATAAAGTCAGTAAATTTATTTGAAAATATTTCTAAGAAACTTAAGGCACTTTAGCTCACTTTCTCCATTATCTTTGCCTGAAATTTCATGCAAATCAAATCTATGAATGAAAATACACCACTGGAAAGAAACCTGCCGACCCCTGAAAATGAGCCGGATGATAAAAAACTGCACCAGAAGATGACTCTTTATGTTCAGGATTTGCTGATCCACGATTTTCAGAAACTCTGCCACCTCATCTACCGTCATGATGTGAATGAAAAAAAATTCCTTGCCGCCGTGCAGATTCCCGATATCGATTCACAGGCTTCCTGTATTGCCGACCTCATCATCGAAAGGGAAAAAGAAAAGATGATTACCCGCCAGGCTTACCAGAAATACAAAAAAGACCAGAATAAGGACTTGCCGGAGTAAGCAATTGAAAAATGGGGCTGGGTAATTAGTTTATCCCATTTCAGATTCTGATATTCCAGAACTTTAAACCTGAGTCTTCCGACTCGTTTTCAATTTTTTAACATAATTTAACTTGTTGCAAACCAAGAAACCAGAGACAGGAAACCCATCGTGATGTCATTGATACGTATGAGCCTATAAAATCAAGGTCTTCCTTAAGCCGTAATGTAAGAAAGTACACTTTAAGAATCCGAGAATTTGAATTACATACCGAAGAAACAGAGGGCTGCAACCTTGTTTATACAGTGAAAATATCAGTTACATTCTACTTTTTATCCTTTTGTGAGAAGCAATTATCCAATAATTGTTCTACTTTTAACTAAATTATTAATATAAACCCGGCCTAATATTCTTATTTCATGAAAACCGAAAATTGGAATTATAAATCCAACATGGGGTTTATAATTGTTTTTGCACTTGCAATTATCATATTGACAATTGCTGGAATGTTTTTCAAAAAAAACCAAGAAAAATTATGGAAAAACCAGGCCATCCAAGAATTAAACAATCTTTCTGATTTTAAAGTACAACAGGTAAAATTATGGAAAACTGATATAATCACCGATTCCAAAGAAATTGCAGGCAGCCCCTTGTTATCCAGCACTGTTTTAAGCTGGCTCAAAAATAAAGATCCAAAGAAAAAAGAACTTATTGAGGGTAAATTTCTTTCCATATTGAAATACAAACGGGATCATTCCGCCATGACACTGACAGATACTTCCGGGAATAAATTGATTTATATTTCCGATAAGTCCTCAGCCCGGCACCCGATAAAAAATCTTGTCTCCAGGGCAGTAAAAAACCAAAAAGAGGTCATCGGGGATTTCTATAAAGAATCTCCTAATGGGGCTGCGTTTATTGATATTGCGATTCCGGTTTTTAATCCAAATAAACAAATTGGAGCGGTTTTGGTATTCCAGATCGATCCGCAGATTAACCTTTTTTCTTCACTCAACAGCTCGACTAATCCCAGTTCAAGCAAAGAGTTTTTTCTTTTTGAGCGCAAAGGTGACTCTGTTTTGTTTATCAATAATCCCAAAAGAAGAGTAGATTCACAACTCACTTTTTATATTCCCCTTTCTGACACTACAATTCCTGCAGTAAAATCAGTTTTACACGGACCTGGAACATACGAAGGAACCGGATTGCATAATCAAAAGGTACTTGAAGTTATTAACCATGTAAAAAATTCTCCCTGGTATCTAGAAGCTAAAATTGATCAAACCGAATTGTTTGCTCCCGTAAACGCCAAGTTAAAAATTTTGTCCTGGCTACTTATTGGTGGTCTTCTGTTCCTTTTTGTCGTTCTGTTTCTCATCATCCAATACATGCGCCGCAATTTCTATAAAGAAATACTGGAAGAAGAACGAAAAAAAAATGCCCTGAAAAGCCATTATGAATATGTGGTAAAATATGCCAACGATATTATTTTGCTGGAAGATGAAAACCTGCATATCGTTGAGGCAAATCAACGAGCTGTAGAAACGTATCAATATACTCTGGATGAATTGCGGGAAATTGACATTATTCAGCTCATTGCCCCGGAAGAAAGGGAAAAAGGCAGAAAAAGGCTCACAGAAGTTGAAGCTACCGATGGTTACCTGGTGGAATCAGTTCATCAGCGAAAAGATGGAACTTTATTCGACGCAGAAATCAGTGCCCGGGTTATTTATGTGGACGGGAAGAAGTATTTCCATCAGGTTATCCGTGATATTACGGACCGGAAACGAGCAGAAAGAGCCCTGATTGAAAGCGAAGAACGTTTCCGTACCACTCTTTACAGCACCGGCGATGCCATCATTACTACCGATACACACGGCAAAGTCCGGTATCTGAACAAAGTAGCCGAAAATTTAATAGGATGGACGGAAAATGAGGCAGAAGGGAAACCAATAAACGAAATCTTCAGAATTTATAGTGAAGATACCGGCCAGGAGTTGGAAAGTCCTGTAGAAAAAGTGCTGCGTGACGGAAAGATTATCTTTTTATCGAATCACACCAATCTGGTGACAAGAGATGGAAAAGAAATTCCCATTGGCGACAGCGGGGCACCCATTAAAGATACTAATGGAAATATTACCGGGGCTGTTCTGGTATTCCGCGACCTTCGAAAAGAGCGGGAAGTGAGAAGAGCGCTTGAAGAAAGCGAGCTGCATTACCGCAGCCTCACGGACAATGCTCCGGTAGGTATCTTCCGCACCCGGCCTGATGGCTATACAACTTTTGTAAATCCCGCCTGGTGCCAAATATCGGGCATGAAACCGGAACAGGCCCTGGGCGACGGATGGCTGGCTGCCATTCACCCGGAAGACCTCGAAGCCGTTGCCAACGGTTGGAAAGACACCACTGAAAACAAAAAGGTGTCAGACCGAGAATACCGTTTTTTAAAACCGGATGGCAAGGTTGTTTATGTGCTGGAGCATACGGTTCCTGCCATTAATTCCGATGGCGAAATTAATGGGTTTGTTGGAACCATAACTGATATCACTGAACGAAAGGAAAAGAATATTGCTTTGAAAGCTGCCCTTGAAAAGGCTCAGGAAAGCGACCGGTTGAAAACTGCATTTCTGATGAATATGTCCCATGAAATCCGCACCCCTATGAACGGCATCCTGGGCTTTATTGGACTGTTGAATGAGCCAAATTTAGAGGAGGAAAAAAAGGCAGAGTTCATCAGAATCATTAATAAAAGCGGAGAGCGTTTGTTGAACACCATCAACGATATTATTGAAATTTCAAAAATTGAAATCGGGGATATCAGCCTGAAATATGAAACGGTGAACCTCTCCGAAATCATGCAGTTTTATTTTAAATTCTTCTCGGTTCAAGCCAAAGAAAAGAGATTAGACCTGGTTGTTTCAAAACAAATTGAAGGCGAGGCCGCATTAATTAAAACAGACAGGCACAAATTGGACAGTATCCTCACAAACCTGTTGCGAAATGCCATGAAATTTACCAATGAAGGGAAAATTGAATTTGGCAATTTCAGGGAAAACGGAAACCTGTGCTTTTACGTAAAAGACACTGGAAAGGGAATTCCAAAAGAAAAGCTGGACAAAGTCTTCGAGCGCTTTATACAGGTGGATGACGGATTAAGCCGGGGATACGAAGGCTCCGGCCTTGGATTATCCATTGTAAAAGCCTATGTGGAAGCTCTGGACGGTCATATTGAAGTTGATTCGGAAGTAGGAAAGGGCACTGTATTTACTTTTACCATTCCTTACAAACAATCTGTTTAAATTTATCATCACGCAGTTATCATCCTTTTCCGGATAAATCAGAAAAACCGGTTGGATGCTGTGACACTATGAAATAACAACTGACAGTTGTCGAAAAACAACTATAAGTAGCGTAATTACAACTATACGTATTTGAATTTTTTTGGCTGCCGCAAGGAGTGCAAATAACTTTGCATCAACAAAAAAATTAAAAAATGTCACTTATGTTAAATACAAAAATGGTTGGCAATAAAATTGCCGAAGCAAGAAAGAAAATAAACATCTCTCAGTCCGAGCTTGCTGAACGTTTGTTCATCAGTGCTCAGGCTGTTGGAAAGTGGGAACGCGGAGAATCGATGCCCGACATCATTACTTTTAACCGGCTGGCAGAAGTCCTGGGTGCAGACCTGAACTATTTCTCTGAAAACTTCCCGTCGGAACTCTCCGAAATAAAGGCTCCCGGAGTAAAAGACGATTTTACAGAAGTACTTTCCATATTATAGCTCATTAACAGCAGGTGTTATCCTGTGCAATGCGAAGAATCTACGTTTTGCTGAATGCAGATTTCCGGTGGCTTTCTTAATTTTTCATTCTTCATTGTCCCATTATCTGTTGGAAATGCCTAACTTAGTGGAATAAAACCGTTTGAAATGCCTAAATACCCTCTTTTGTTTCCGATATCTTACTTTTCTCTTGCGAGAATCAAGAGTACGTTTAACCTCATTTTAAACGGTAAACAAATAATACCATGAATTAAGATTATAAAGCATCTATGAAATAACCCAACTAGGTTGGGTAATACATACAGAGAAGGTAAAATGATGTAGATAATTAAAAAAACAACAGGAAAAAAATAAGCTAAAACGATTTGCAATTAATGTGATAATTAATATTATGGGAAAAGTCATTCAAATAGAAAAATATAGTGGCTTGTCCGAAGAGCAAGCCAGGCAGAAGCTGGAAAAAGAAGGCTTTAATGAACTTCCTTCTTCAAAGCCAAAAAATCTATTGCATATTATGTTTGGCGTGGTAAAAGAACCCATGTTCCTATTATTGGTTGCATGTGGTACGCTATATCTGTTGCTTGGAGATTTACGGGAAGGACTGATGCTTTTAGGATTTGTATTTGTAATAATGGGTATTGAATTTTATCAGGAGAAGAAAACAGAAAAAGCCCTGGATGCATTGAAAGACCTTGCCAGCCCAAGAGCATTAGTCATTAGAGATGGAATTGAAAAAAGAATACCTGGCAAAGAAGTAGTAACTGATGATATTGTAATGTTGCAAGAGGGCGACAGAGTTCCTGCCGATGCACTCGTTTTGTCGTGCAATAACCTTAAGGCTGACGAGTCATTACTTACTGGAGAATCTGTTCCGGTCAGGAAAAGAGATGGAAAGAAAGGGGATTTGAATATTAGCCCTGGGGGCGATGATATTCCATATGTTTATTCAGGTTCAATGATTGTTCAGGGAAATGGCGTTGTAAAAATTGTGGCAACCGGACTGAACACCGAAATTGGAAAGATTGGGAAAGCATTGGAATCCGTAAAAGAAGAGCCTACAAAATTAAAAAAAGAGATGCGTATTCTGGTAAAGCGTTTGGCGATTATTGGAATTTCGCTTTGTGTTATAGTTATTGTTGTTTATACCTTGACCAGGGGTGATTTGCTAAATGGATTTTTGGCAGGTATTACATTAGCAATGGCTATGCTTCCTGAGGAATTTCCTGTAATTCTTACTATATTTCTTGCTCTTGGAGCCTGGCGTATGTCAAAACATAATGTGCTGACCCGGAAACCTGCAGCCATTGAAACACTTGGATCGGCAACTGTATTGTGCACAGACAAAACAGGAACCCTGACACAAAATAAAATGACAGTTACCCGATTATTTAATGGCAATGATTTTCATACTGTTTCTGCTAATACAGAATTTCCGGAACCATTTCATGAGATTGTAGAGTATGGAATTTTATCGAGTCAGGTTAATCCTTTCGACCCCATGGAAAAAGCCATTACCAATATTGGTGATAAATATTTTAAAAATACAGAGCATCTTCACCCCGATTGGGTGATGGAAAAAGAATACGCTTTATCACAGGAAATGTTCGCTATGTCGAGGGTGTTTAACAGTACCGGAACAAAAGGCAAAATAATTGCAGCCAAAGGAGCACCGGAAGCAATATTTGACTTATGTCATCTTGATAAAGATAAGAAAAGTAAATACGAGAAGGCTGTTACTGAAATGGCATCATCGGGATTAAGGGTGTTAGGTGTTACCAAAGCAATAATAAATTCAGAGAGCCTACCTGAAAACCAGCATGATTTCAGTTTTGAATTTTTAGGATTGATCGGGTTGTCGGACCCCATCAGGAAAAATATTTCTGATGCAGTTGCAGAATGTTACAAAGCCGGTATTCGGGTAATCATGATTACAGGTGATTATCCCGTAACGGCCATAAGTATAGCCAAAGAAATAGGGCTAAAAAATCCTGAATTATGCATTGCCGGAAATGAATTGCTGGAAATGAGTGAAAAGGATCTTTCCAAAAAGATAAAAGACGTAAATGTTTTTGCCAGAGTTATACCTGAACAAAAACTGAAAATTGTTAACGCATTAAAGAAAAATAATGAAATCGTGGCGATGACGGGTGATGGAGTAAATGATGCTCCGGCATTGAAAACGGCAAACATCGGAATAGCTATGGGAGCAAAAGGAACTGATGTCGCAAGGGAGGCATCTTCTCTGGTACTGATGGATGATAATTTTGCTTCTATTGTTGGGGCAGTAAAAATGGGTCGTAGAATTTTTGATAATCTTCAAAAAGCATTCGGATATATCTTCGCCATTCATGTCCCCATCGCCGGATTATCTTTAATTCCTGTTTTCTTTGCTGATATGCCATTAATTCTGTGGCCTGTGCATATTGTTTTTCTTGAATTAATAATCGACCCTGCCTGTTCTATAATTTTTGAAGCCGAAAAAGAAGAAATGAATGTCATGTCACGTCCACCAAAAAATATTAATGAACCTTTTTTTGGTGCAAAAAAAATATTGTTAAGTTGCATGCAAGGTGTTGGGATATTAATTATTTGTCTTCTGATTTATTTTATTGGTCAAAAAATGGGATACTCCGAAAAAGCTGTCAGAACATTTACGTTTGTAACATTAATTGTATCAAACATCGCAGTTATTCTTTCAAACCGTTCCTGGACATCCAATATCTTTAAAATTCTCGTTACTCCAAACAAAGCGGTTAAATGGGTAGTTGGTGGAGCTATTTTATTTTTGATACTCATCCTAAATATTCCAGTTTTGTTAGACTTATTCCAGTTTGAAAAAATTGGGATAGTAGAAACACTAATTTGTGTATTTTCCGGGCTTTTTAGTATTACCTGGTTTGAATTATATAAATTTCGAAAAGCCCCTTTAGATCAAGGACTACTGGCCAATACCGCCGGTTTGTAATTGAGCAGACTGTCCTAACTGGCGCGTGACATGATGAAATGTCAATGCCTGAAATAGGTTGACCACTTTTAGCAATTAAAAATGACAACTGAAGAACGGACGTTTCGGTCCATCGAGTGAATGTTTCGATGCATTGAGTATCAATTTAGGTTCATTGAGTGTTTATTTCGGTCCATTGAGCAGATGTTTCTGTGCACCCAGCAGGTGCATTTGTAACGCGTAACAGGATTGAAGAATAAATGAGATTGCTTTCCCGATAAATCGGGACAGGCAGCCGGGCACCTCTCCTCGCAATGGTGAAAAATTCTGCATTTTTCATTCTAATTCTGCATTTTTCCTTTCCAATTTTCCTCAAAAATTGTTACCTTAGTAGGGCTTAACTAAAACTACTATACCATGCTGGAAATTCCTGAATCAAAGACTATCGGCTTTCAGGCCGCAAACACGCTTACAGGTAAAAAAATAACCGACGTTTTCACGGCTACCAGTAAGCATAAGTTTACTGCTTTTAAGGGTGACCCTGCCGGATACCCTGAATTTCTAACCGGGAGACAGATTCAAACGACACGTGGACATGGAATGTTTGTTGATCTGCTCTTTGATAAACACATATCTCTGACCATCGGCGAAGGCACCAATATGCGGTACTATTCGTCCTTTGAAAAGCCGCCGGATAAGTACCAGTTGCTTCTGGTATTTAACGACGACAGTGTTGTGGCGTTCAACGTTGCCATGTATGGCGGAATATGGGCGTACGAGGGGGAGTTTGATAACAAGTATCACCACTTAAGCCTCAAATGTATTTCTCCTTTGGACGATGCCTTTAATGAATCCTGTTTTGATGAGCTTTTCAGAAATACTTCAAAGAACATCTCGCTCAAAGCTTTGCTTGCCACCGAACAGCGCATTCCGGGACTGGGCAACGGCGTACTGCAGGATATTTTGTTCAATGCGGAACTTCATCCCAAACGCAAAAAATCCACGTTGACAGATTTCGAGGAAGAAGAACTGTTTCACAGTCTGAAAACAACTTTAAAGAAAATGACACGTCTGGGAGGAAGGGATACTGAAAAGGATCTGTATGGAAACAACGGTGGTTACAGAACCATACTTTCCAAAAACACGGTCAAAAGGCCCTGTCCCAACTGCGGGCATGAGATTGTTAAAGAGGCTTACCTGGGAGGGGCCATTTACTTCTGCCCGAATTGTCAGTCGGCTTAGGGTTTTTGGCATTGGCATTGGCCGTCCCACTTTGGATTTTAGCCTTTGATATTTGTGTTCCGTGTCATGAAACGTGTGCCAGGAGGGATGTGATGTGTTTTCATAAAAACAAATTTCTCATTCTTCATACCTCTTTTGTCGTTCTGTTTATTTATTTGAATACTTTTGATATTGTAATGGAATAAAATGGCAGCTATATCAAAAAACCAGTACTGTTTGATTAGTGAACCGGAGGCTGGAAATTAGCCCCGGAGCATTCAAATTGTAAATTGCTTTTTGGTCCCTGTACCTCCTGTAAAACAGCGGCTGGACTTTATTAATTATTATACTGGCGCTCTGGATAAACTCCTGCTGCCAAACGAAAGATTAACCTTAATAAACAAGTCGGATATTGGCAACAAATAAAAATATTGATCAATTTATCATCTTAACGAAGAAGCAATTTAAGACTTACCTCGGAATCACTATATCAGTTTTTCTGTTTATTCTTTTTTTCCAGCCTTTTACTTTTGAAAAGTTTGAATTCGACAACAAACTTCTGTTTATTGCAGGTTTCGGATTAATTATCCTTATTTTGCTCTTCATATCACAGATCATATTTCAAAGCCGCCTCATGCAGGCAGAGGAAGAGATGAGCGAAAATTCGCTTCATATACCCTTGTATTTTTTCACTCAGGTAGTCACCACCAGCCTTGCTTTTATTTTTTATATCCGCTACGTCGGACAGACCCACATTACTTTTGACATCGTAGTAAAGGTAATCTTTATTACCATGAGTCTGCCGATTACGCTTTATCTCAAAAACAAGCTTGATTCGTATCAGGTTCGTCTGAAAAAACTTTTACATGAATCCCGCGCAATGCAAGACAAACTAAAGCAGTTTTCAGAAAACTATACCAACAAGTTTATTGAATTAATATCGGAAAACGAGTCGGATAATTTCCGGTTACTGGTTTCTGAAATTGTTTTTATAAAATCGGCCAACAATTATGTGGAAATAGGATATCATGATGAGGGGGTCGTGAAAAAGAAGATGATCAGAAACACGCTGAGGAATGTTGAACAGCAACTTCAGGAATTCAACAACTTTATCCGTACACACCGCACCAGTATTGTGAATATACAATACATTAACAAGCTCAATAAAAACTTCGATACCTATTGGCTAAGCCTTGATAATACGAAAGAATCCATCCCCGTGTCCAGACAATACTTAATGGCCGTAAAAGAGCTGCTGTAAAGGCGAAGGGACGAATGACATTCCCGCTTTATTAATGTCATACACCCTTTAAAAGGCCCTTAAATCCCAAAATCCATTGCATTAATCCCTTCTTTTTTTTTCACAGGAAACATCGATTTAACTTTGTTTCGATTTAAGAAAAAGAAAAAATGAACATTTTAATGGTGTATCCGAAATATCCGGATACTTACTGGGGCTATAAACATGCTTTAAAGTTTATTTCAAAAAAAGCACCTGGTCCACCATTAGGACTTATTACGGTTTCGGCCATGTTACCTCAGGGATGGCAAAAGAAACTGGTGGACTTAAACATAGAAACTCTTGAAGACAAAGATCTTGAATGGGCCGATTATATCTTCCTGAGCTCTATGTATGTTCAGAAAGAGTCTGTAAACGAAATTCTGAACCGATCTAAAAAATATGCTGCAAAAGTTGTTGCCGGGGGGCCTCTGTTTACGCAGGATTATGCCAGTTATCCGCAAATTGACCATTTTATATTAAATGAAGCAGAGATCACCATGCCTCCGTTTCTGAATGATTTACGAACCGGACAGGCAAAAAGGATTTATCAGACCGGAGACTATGCAGACATGTCGCTTACGCCGGTACCTGACTATCACTTGCTGAAACTCCGGGATTACGCTTTTATGAATATGCAGGTATCGCGTGGATGCCCTTATGACTGCGATTTTTGTGAAATAACCGCCTTGCTGGGACATAAGGTCAGGATGAAAAGTAAAGAGCAGGTAGTGAATGAGCTGGAAGCATTATATAAACTAAATTGGCGGGGGCCGGTATCGGTGGTGGACGATAATTTTATCGGAAACAAAAAAGTAGTGAAGAACAGCATTCTTCCTGCCATGACAGAATGGATGGCTGTACATCATTATCCCTTTAAGTTTAATACACAAACATCCATAAACCTGGCCGATGATGCCCAACTATTAAATATGATGCGCCAGGCTGGTTTCAATGCAACATTTATCGGGATTGAAACACCTGCCGAAGAATCACTGCATAGCTGCCATAAGGTTCAAAACGAAAACAGGGATTTACTGGAAAATGTTAAGCAAATTCAAGAAGCCGGATTACAGGTTTCCGGCGGCTTTATTGTCGGTTTCGACAGCGATACCCCATCTGTATTTCAACGTCAGGTTGATTTTATACAGAAAAGCGGCATTGTATCGGCGATGGTTGGCCTGTTGAATGCGCCAAAAAACACCCGTTTGTATCAGCAAATGGAAAAAGAAAACAGGTTAGCGGAAGATATAACGGGAAGTAACACAGACTTTACCATGAATTTCAAACCTAAGATGGATAACCATGAATTGCTGGAAGGCTACAGGCATATCATCCGCAGCATATACGAAGAAAAACCTTATTACAAAAGGATCAGAAAACTGCTGATGAATTACAGACCGGCTAAAACAGGGAAAAATGAAATTGATTTTGTCAGTATCAAGGGGTTTTTAAAAACCATCTTTGTTTTAGGTGTTTTTAAGAAAGGGAGGTTCGAATACTGGAAATTCTTAGCCTGGACAATATTTAAAAAACCACAATTATTTGTGGATGCCATTACACTGGCTGTTTGCGGATATCACTACAGAACTATATACGGATTACAAAAAACATAGAAATTTTAAACTGAAAAAATGGAAACAATCAGATACTCCAAAAATAATCTCGATTTCTCACAAGAAATAAGAACCAGGGTGAAAGAATATTTCACTGAAAACAACATACAGCAATATGGCAATCGTCAAATTATTGTAAAGACCATCTTTATGGCCGTGCTTTATTTTGTCCCTTATATCTTAATGACAACGGGCATTGTCTCTGGAGCAATATGGGTGCTGCTGTCTTATTTTATCATGGGGCTGGGGATGGCAGGCCTTGGAATGGGAACCATGCACGATGCCAATCACGGTTCGTTTTCAAGAAGTAAGAAAACAAATAAATTTTTCAGCATGTCGTTGTATCTGCTTGGCGGGTTTCCGTCAAACTGGCGTTTTCAGCATAATACACTACATCACGGGTATACCAACATCGAAGGACATGATGGTGACATTGCACCTGTGGCTATATTAAAGTTTTCGCCCCATCAGCCACACAAAGCCATTCATCGGTACCAGTATTTGTACGCATGGTTTTTCTATAGTCTAATGACCATTTCGTGGATTACAATGAACGACTTTAAAAAAATCATTAGATATAAGAAAATGGGAGCCAACCTGAACAGCAAGAAGCCTTTTTCCGCTCTTTTCTCAGAGCTTATTCTTTCCAAAATATTGTATTACGGCATTTTTCTTTTTGTACCCATGTTTGTATTGCCCATCGCCTGGTACTGGTTTGTGGCCGGGTTCATTTTAATGCATCTTACAGGCGGGATTATTTTAAGCACAATTTTTCAGACAGCGCATGTGGTTCCCACTTCAAATTATCCGCTGCCTGATGAGAACAATGAGATCAGTAACAACTGGGCTGTTCATCAATTGTACACAACAAGCAATTTTTCACCCAACAGTAGAATATTTTCTTGGTTCATCGGCGGATTAAATTACCAGGTTATCCACCACCTTTTTCCCCAGGTCAGTCACATACACTATAAAAACATAGCTCCTATTGTTCAGGCTGCGGCCGAAAAATATGGTTTGCCGTATTATGTAAACCGGAATTTTTTTGCAGCGGTTTATGAACACACTAAAATGTTAAAACAGCTGGGTCGCAAAACGATTGAAAAGGAAATTGAATTCAACTCTTCGCTGTCACAAGCCTCCGGCATGTGATCAATAAATTATTTTAATGTTCTGAGCAAGGTATGCTCACCCTTCAGAATCGGAAAAACAATATTTTTACCGGAAATTGAAAAAGATTACGGAAAGAGATATGAAGATGCCTGTGAAAGACAAAATTATTTTTGTCCTTATTCTGATGATGAGTGTGTTGTCCGGTAAGATTTACTGTCAGAATATTGTAGTGAAATATAACCTGCTGGAGCCCGATTCAAGCGAATTTACCCTGTTAAAAAAGAATGTGTCTCCCGCTGAAACAAAGAACCATTTCTTCGAAAAGTATGTGTATGTCAACAGCCGTCTCGACAGCATTCTGTTGTACGACACAACAGGCCGTCTGTATGATTATTCCTATCAAAACGCCATTGTTGTTTACGAGTATTTAAACAACCGGTTAAAGTTCATGAAGCTCTTTAATAAAAACAAAAAACGGGTAGAAGATCCTTATCTGGGTCTTTGGAGTACGGAATATTTTTATGATGGCCAGGGACGGATTATTAAAGAGATCAACAGAAATAAAAATAATGTCCCGGTAAAATACCTCCATGGATTTGATATGATCACACCGTATTCTGCTTTTAGGTACCTTAGCCATGACAGTTGCATAGAGAAGGATTTCGACAACGATTACCAGCTCATTTATGAAGACACTTGCGCGTGCCCTCATTTTGAAACGAAACTAAGTGAATACGATTCTATAAATTGATTTAAAACCCATCGAAACTTCCAACCATGAAAACTTTTCTGAAAATACTGGCTGTCTTCCTCCTGTTGTACGTAGGATTGGGCGCGCTGTACGGAAGCTGGATGCTTCTTTCCGACCCGGGCGGAGGCAAGTTTTACCTTTCCACCGGGCTTTTAAAGAATAGTCCCTTTCATGATTATCTGATACCTGGCATCATTCTGTTGCTTTTCAACGGCCTGTTGCCGCTTTTCATCGTTGTAGCTGTTTTTCTTAAAACCAAAAACCATCCCAGACTGATTATCCTTCAGGGTCTGATACTGATTGGATGGCTTACTGTGGAACTTTTGATCAATCCGGCATTCTTTGTGCCGTATCTGCACTATTCACTGTATGCTTCAGGGGTTATTTTGGTAATCATCGGGCTCGTTTCTATGAAGACAGAAAAACGACCTTCATCCACTTCTAAAAGCTGGTAACTTGTAATCAACGCCCCGACTATTCCCCAACTTCCTTTTCCTTCACCTTCACCCACGGGTTTTTCTTTATAAAATAGAAAATCCAGAGGGTCAGGATCAGGCTGGTTACAATAGCTGTAACACCAGGCATGGCGCCGAAATTCTCCATCTTAACGTGAATGTATCCGTTGTAATGCAGATAAAAGATGATAATGGACGAGGCGTTGTTGACGAAATGGGCAAAAATGGGTACCCATAAATTACGGGAGTAAACGTACAGATAACCCAGCATCAAACCCAATACCAAGCGGGGCAGAAATCCGAAAAACTCAAGGTGCACAGCACTGAACAAAATTGCGGTAAGCCAAACGCCAACATGTTTGTTGCGCAACCATCCGATTAAATGTTGCTGTATCACTCCTCGAAACACCAGCTCTTCACCAATGGCTGGCATTAAAGCCACAATGAAAAGATTCAGCGAGAGTCCACCCATACCTTTCACGCTTAAAAAGGCAGTGGTAATTTCATTGGCCTGTGCCTGCTTGTCTTTCATCCATTGCATCAATCCTGCAAGAGACTGCGGAAAAGCCATGTGCGCGTTGATATCGGAAAGATAATTGATAAAAGGCAAAACTGTATACATACTCACACCTGCCAGGAAAAGGACGATAACATTGGGGCTCATGCGAGTCTGAAGAAACCGGCCTGTTCCGGGTTCTGTCAGAAAAATAAAAAACAAGGGTGCCAGTATGAAAGTTCCCAGCGAATTAATAAACTGAAACAGATACAAAAACGAAACTGCTTCGTTACTGTTCGGATTAGCAATTAAACCGGCCAATGCGGCCCAGTCAAGATGATAGATAAGCTTCCCGGCCACAAGGCCTGCCAGCGAGAAAATCAGATAAAATACAATGAGGATCAGAAGAAACGCAAGGAGCTTGGCTCCGGCAGAAAGATTAGTTAAGGCGACTCCCTGTTTCATAGATTTCATTTAAGAACAGCAAAATTAATATTTTTGCAGCCTCATTTTGCTAAAATTAAGCAACCTTAACGAAAGAGAAAAGTGGTAAAAATTGGAAATATAGATCTGGGAGAATATCCCTTGTTGCTGGCACCTATGGAAGATGTGTCTGATCCGCCATTCAGACATGTGTGTAAGATGTTCGGTGCTGATATGATGTACACTGAATTTATTTCATCAGAAGGTTTGATCCGTGATGCGGACAAGAGCGTTCAAAAACTCGACTTTGATGAGTTTGAGTGTCCGATAGGTATTCAAATCTTCGGTCACGACATCGACTCAATGATCCAGGCAGCTCAATATGCCGAACGTGCTAATCCTGATCTGATCGATATTAATTTCGGTTGTCCTGTTAAGAAAGTTGTCGCCAAAGGAGCAGGTTCGGGAATTATGAACGACATTCCCAAAATGGTGAAAATGACCGAAGCCGTGGTAAACGCCGTAAAACTTCCGGTTACAGTGAAAACGCGGCTGGGCTATGACGAAGATCATAAAGAGATTGTGGAGATTGCCGAACGCTTGCAGGATGTAGGCATTCAGGCACTCACCATCCACGGGCGTTTGCGTACCACCCGTTCCAGTGTTCCCGCCGACTGGACTTTAATCGGAGAAGTGAAAAACAACCCCAGAATGCATATTCCCATTTTCGGCAACGGAGATGTGAACGGCCCTGTTTCGGCAAAACATTTCCGGGACACCTACGGAGTGGATGGCCTCATGATTGCCCGTGCTTCTTACGGGAACCCCTGGATATTCCGCGACATCAAACACTACTTTGCCACAGGTGAAATCCTGCCTGAACCCGATGTGGAGGAAAGAATCCGCATCAGCACCATCCATCTGGAGCGTTCGGTAGAATGGAAAGGAGAACGCCGCGGACTGCTCGAAATCAGGAAACACTGGGCTGCTTACTTTAAAAACATCCCCTATTTCAAGCCTTTCCGCATCAAGATCATGCAGGATGAAACGCTGGAAGATGTGAAGGAAACGCTTCAGAAGATCAGCGAATTTTATTCAGGAAAAAATCTTGATAATCTCGAAATAGATTAAAATCTGTCTCAGGATTAAACGATTTCAAGGTTTTCCAATAAAAGCCCTTCCTTATTGAAAAGGGCAGTCATAGACTGTCCTTTTTGCAGGTTTAAGTGATAGGTTTTCAAACCGGCTTTCCTGGCGCCTTCGATATTGTCGGCACGATCGTCAATAAACAGGGTCTTTTCAGGAACGATATTTTCCTGCCGAATGACATAATGATAAATATCCGTATTGGGTTTATGCATGTGCAACCTGAAAGAAAAATAAGCCTTTCGGAACAAAGCATCAAAATCTTCATAGCCGAAATGATCTTTCAAATCCTTCACAAAAAAATCATAATGAATGGCGTTGGAATTGCTGAGCATATACAGGGCATAATGCTTTTTTGCCGCTTCCAGGGTTTGAATCCGTTCCTTTTTAAGCGTTGACAGCAGCGTGTTCCATGCATGATCAATTTGAGCATCGGTAAAATCCATGTTCAGGAATTCCCTGATGCGGCTTCTGAACTCATTGGGCGTCAACAGCCCCTTTTCAAATTTCAGAATGATCTCCTGATAAAATGCTTCGCTTTGAAGCTTTTCAACATCCTTGCAACCCAGCTTCTGAAATTCGCTGACCGTCAGTTTCGGGTCAATATCGAGTATCACGCCGCCGAAATCAAAAATGATATTTTCTATTTCCATCCTGAAAGGTTTGAATGCAAATATAGGATTTTCATTTATGGGTTACCGCTCCATAATCATATTCGTTATTCTGATGGAAACCGAAAGTCGTGGGATGGATTTTTGTCTTTCTTCCTAACTAAAACTGTCACGGAAATGTTTATTCAATAACAACCTTAATTCAGCAGTAATGAGTGTCTTTCAGCTAAACCAATGAAATCAGATGAAAATTAAAATACCAGACCCTGTTTCAAATTTATTATATTTGGCTCAATCCTAAAGAACAGATGAAAATCTAAGTAAATGGATTACGGGGAGGAATTAAGAACGTGAGTTGCAACCAATATTTAAACTCAAATAAATTAACCGAAATATGAATACTGTCAGTACCTTGTTTGCAGGCATCATCATGATGTCCGCCATCATTTTCTTAGCTTTTTTATTGAAAAGTAAATATCCAAAATACAAAGCTGGGAAAGTTAATCTATTTAGCTCTGCTCTGGTCTTACTGATGACACTGGCAATAATCAGTGTTTTTCCGGGATGCAAAGACAATAACATTCCCATCAAGATCAAGAAGAAATATGTATGGGCTGTTGGCGACGTTGACAGTACAAATCACGGAACGATCTTGTTTTCGAGTGATGGTGGCGCCACCTGGACGCAGCAGGGAACCAATTGTGCTGCTTTGTCAGGCATTAGTGTGAGCGATGTTTGGGCAGTGGACGAAAATACTGTTTGGGTGATCGGCAATAAAGACCTGATCTTAAAAACAACCGATGGCGGACTTAACTGGACACAGATCACCCCGCCTGACCAAAAAAGTAATACGGATTTAAACACCATTTCAATTGTTGGGAAAGATGATGTCTGGATTTCCACTTCCAACGGACAGGTTTTTCATTCCACGGACGGAGGTGCCCATTGGACTGACCTTGAGTCCGATGTCCTGGGTAATAATTTTCTGCAGGGCATTCATGCCATTGATGCAAATGTAGTGTATGTGGCCGGTAATGATAATCAATCCGGTTTTATTGCCCGGACAACTGACGGAGGTCAAACCTGGGATTCGATAGTACCATCACCCGGTTTAAGAAGTCATCCTCCCATTGGGATAGCTGCCACCGATATAAACCATGTTGTGGTATATGGCGGAGCAGCTCATTACATGATGACCACCAACGGAGGTCAGTCGTGGGTAAATGATTCTATTCTCAACACAGGCGGTGGTGGCACGGGTGGCTCTGACATCAATTGCATGAAAATGCTGGATCCCCAAACCTGGTGGGGCGCCCTCGACCTGAATAACATTTTTCTTACTGAAAACGCTGGGAGTAACTGGGTAAGCCAGTCTCCTGATCTGGGAGGAAACATGTTTCTGCTCGGTATTGATTATTACGACCGGGATTTGTGTGTGATTGTCGGCTCCAGCGCAGGCTACCCCTTTCACGGAGAAATCCTCCGGACAACCGACGGAGGTCAAACCTGGAAACTGGTAAAACAAACCAATATCGGGATGTGGAAAGTTTCATTCATCAAGTGATGATAAAACATCATTTGGATTGTTTTTTGCCAAGAACGCTGGTGAGCTATGCCAAATGTAAAGACCAAATCTCTTCCGGGAGGAAATAGCCCGTGCGATGCCTGGCTGTCTTTACACATTTAAAGGAGGGCTGTCAGGAATCTTTTTCCCATCAATGACTAAATGGATTCTTAATCTCAGAAACCCGTTGCTCCCAAAATTTATTGAAATCAACGCGTGGTTGGGTACACAGCCACACACCCGTGCCATATTCCCTGGCCAGAGGATTGCTGATTTTGCCTATTTCCCTGCATTCGCCAAAGAGACTGGCCACATCTTTTCCCAGCTCACTGTTGATATAAATAAAGCTGGTGATTTGATGTTTGGGATGTCTGGGAAACCAGTAGAAGAAGCTTCCGTTAAAACATGACGGGTCGGGCAGATGGTACTTTTTTCCGATGACCATAACAGAACCTGCTTCACCGTAATTTTCTGCATAGATCATGGCTCCCTGTTTATCTGGTATCTCATTGTATGCTTTGGCTGTGATGGCAGCCAGTTCTCTCCAGCCCAGCATGTCGGCATAATCCTGCGGCAGGTCGTGAATCCGTCCGTCTTCCCAGCGCAAACTGGCGTCCATGCCAAATTTGTCCATTGCAACAGCAAAATATTTTACAAGCTTTTTGGCCCTGAAAACAGGGATTCCCATAGGAACTACCGGTAATGTCAACAGGATAATTACAGCAGCAAGCAATATCCTGCTGCCTTGTTTCTTCAGTCTGCTTTCCCACCAAACACCACCTGCAGCAATCCAAAGGATGAAAAGACCAATGGTATAATAACTTTTTCCCCTCAATAGGGCAAGTATCAGCACAACTATTATACTTCCAATCAGCAGGGGTCGGTACAGTTTCAGCTTTTTACTTACAAGCAGACTGATAATTCCGGGAATTGCCAGTACCGCAGCCATTGAAGCCAGGAAAAACTGGTCGGTAAAAAACGAAAACCTGTTTACGTGCACCAGTTGCGAATTCTCCAGTGCCTGCATATGCTCCATCACCGGCAGGTGTTCCTTGATTTGCCAGATAAAATTGGGAAGAAAAACCACAAAACTGATCAAAAGACATATATAAAATGCCTTCTTAGTGAAAACAATTCTTTTATTAGAAAGAGCAAAGGCCAGCAGAAAACCAAAGATCTCCAGTGCTATCAGATACTTGTTCAGCATTCCCAGTCCGGCCACCAGCCCCAGCAGAAGAAGGTATTTATCATCATTGGTGTTTAACCATTTCAGGATAACCCAAATAATAAGACCCCAGAAAATAATACCAAAACCAACCGGTTGAAAAAGTAAAAAAGCACGCAGGTTAAAGGGCGTTACCATGAGTGCTATTGACACCAAAATCTGTGCATATTTCTTCCCTCCCAGTTCCTTTGCCACTGACGCCCCCAATATGACGTACACGCCGCTGAGCAATATAGGAATAAGCCGTGCCGACAGCAACGAATAACCCAGCAGGTGGATCATAACCCAGGACACAAATCCCACCATTGGAGGGACTGAAGCATATCCTGCCGCTAGGTGTTGGCCCAGAGAAAAATAAAGTAACTCATCGCGGTGAAAACCCAGCGTGTTGTAAAAAACAAGATGCAATAAAATATTAAGAAAGGCTATGATGAAAACATAACCGGACAGGCTATTGTTTGTTTCAGACCTGATTTTCATAGGTTTTTGTTATGAAAGAGACAAAAATAGTAAAATCCGAATCGATGTTTTTAAATCGGTAAATATTCCGGCTAAAAATCGTTTTAACATTTTTTAACTATACTAAAGTCAAATTCCGCGTAGAAGTCACCTCTCTTTCTCTCATAAAACATTGTTTATACTCCCTTTATAGCAGTATTTTTACAGTGTATAAATTAACACGCATGCGTACTATATCAGGACAATAGGTATCATTTGTCCATACATTTGCCTGTTCAAGGTTTAACACTAAAAAGAATATAGATATATGCATGCGTTGGTATTTATTAAGCAAGTTCCGGATGCTTCGCAGGTAAGGGTAAATTATGAAACGGGGACTTTGATCCGTGAAGGGGTTCCTGCCATTCTCAATCCCTTTGAGGCCCATGCTGTTGAAGAAGCCGTAAAACTGAGAGAAAAATTCGGCGGAAAAGTCTCCGTTATTACCATGGGGCCACCACAGGCCACCCAGGCGCTGAAAGAATGTCTGGCCATGGGTGCCGATAAAGCCTTTCTTTTATCTGACAGGGCTTTTGCCGGTTCCGACACGCTTGCTACTTCTTATGCACTTTACGAAGGTGCCCGCAAGATCATCGAACTGGAAGGAGAAGTTGACCTGTACTTCGCAGGCAAACAGGCCATCGACGGTGACACGGCACAAACCGGTCCCGGCATCGCCACCCGTTTCGACATCCCCTTGGTCACTTATCTCACCAAAATGGATGAAGTGAATTTTGAAAAGAAATATGCCGTCGCCACCCGTTTGACGGAATTAGGACATGAGACCGTACAAGTTCCCATTCCGGCATTCTTCACGGTGGAAGAAAGTCTGAATGAGCTTTCTCATGCCCCGTTGCCGTGGCTAATCAAAGCAGCCCAAACAGAAATCATTATGCTTTCCAGTGAAAATGTGGAACTTGACCGCAACCAGTGCGGGCTGAAACACTCACCCACCATGGTCAAGAAAGCTTTTACCCCGGAAAAAAGGCAACGCGGTGAAACGCTGACAGGCTCACTGGATGAACTCATAAAAGAAACTGCCGGTCATCTGGCATCATTTGTAAAATAAGTAATCGCCCCATGTTAGATATCACCAAAAAAGACCCGGAAATTTCCAATTACAAAGACGTCTGGGTATATGTTGAACAGACTGACGGCGTGCCTCAGCCCGTCTCCTTCGAACTTCTGACCAAAGCCCGTGAGCTTGCTGCCCAAATCGACGGGAAAGTAGCTGCAGTTTCCATTGGAAAAAACGTAGCCCATCTTGCCGATGAAGCTTTTAAATTCGGCGCTGATAAATTCTACATCATCGAAGATGAGATCTTTGCTGATTACCGCACCGAACCCTATCGCGAAGCTTTGTCAGAACTGGTAGTAAAATACAAACCAGAGATCTTTCTTATCGGTGCCACCACCCAGGGCCGTGACCTTTCGGGAACCGTGGCCACCGAACTGAGAACAGGCCTTACGGCAGATACTACCAAACAGGACATAGATCCCGAAACCAAATTCCTGTTAATGACACGTCCTACTTTCGGCGGAAGCCTGATGGCCACTATCTATTGCCCGAAACACAGGCCACAGATGTCTACGGTACGTCCTGGCGTGTTTTCAGCAGTACCGGTTGAATCGCCTGTTGCAGGAGAGATCATCCGTGAAAAAACAGACATAACCGAAGAAAAGATTGTTAAAAAGATTCTGAAAAAGGTCGTTTCCAACGAAAGCAGCGTCAACCTCTCTTTTTACGAAGTGATCGTTGCGGGGGGAAAAGGTATGGGAAGTAAAGACAACTTCAAGATGATTCAGGATCTGGCTGATCTGCTGGGCGGAACCTGGGCCGGATCACGCAAAGCTGTCGAGCTGGGCTATGTTCCCCAGTCGCGTCAGGTGGGACAGACCGGCCAGACCGTACATCCCAAGCTGTACATCGCCTGCGGCATTTCAGGCGCCATCCAGCACGTTGTCGGGATGCAGACTTCGGACACCATCATTTCCATCAATACGGATAAAGATGCCCCCATCTTTGATGTTTCCACCTATTGCATTGTGGAAGATGCCTTGAAATTTGTACCCAAACTGATCGAACAATTAAAAAGTCAGAAACTAGCGGAGGTTACCAATGAGCGATAAACTGAAATATGATGTAGTGGTTGTGGGTGCCGGGCCTGCAGGACTGTCGGCAGCCATTATTCTGGCAAAAGCCGGAGTGAAAGTGATCGTGATCGAACGCGGGAAGTTCCCGGGAGCCAAAAACGTGATGGGCGGTGTTTTCTACACCGACTGTATGAAAGGCATCGTGGATGAATTTCCCGGAAAAGCCCCCGTGGAAAGACACATCATTGAACAAAGAATGTGGATCCTGGATGAAAAATCATCCGTGGGATTTAACCATAAAAATGACCGCTTTAACGAAGAACCCTATAACTGCCACACCGTTTTCCGGGCCAGATTTGACAAATGGCTGGCTGATGAAGCCGAAAAAGCAGGCGCTTTGATCATCAACAATACGGTGGTCAGAGAAGCCATTTTGGAAGACGGAAAAGTCGTCGGCGTGAAAACCGACAGACCTCAGGGTGATGTTTATGCCAATGCTGTGATCGTTGCCGACGGTGTAAATTCACTGCTGGCAAAATCGCTGGGGATGCGCCAGAACATTCAAAAAGATGCCGTGGCCGTGGCTGTGAAAGAAGTCATCGGGCTGGATGAAAAAGTCATCAACGACCGTTTCAACGTAAAAGCCAACGAAGGGGTGACTATCGAAATGACCGGGAATTTCTTCAACGGAGAAGCCATGGCTTTCCTTTATACCAATCAAAAATCGGTTTCATTGGGTGTCGGGATGGTGATTGCCGACCTGGTAAAAAACAAACTCAATCCCAATGAATTAATCGAGAGTCTGAAAAAGCATCCATCTGTAGCACCTTTGATTGAAGGAGGTGAAACCAAAGAATTTCTGGTCCACCTGATTCCGGAAGGCGGATTTCATGCAGTTCCCAAAGTAGCAGGCAATGGTGTGATGCTTGCCGGTGATGCTGCCATGCTGGTGGATTCCATTCACCGCGAAGGTTCCAACCTGGCCATCACATCCGGGAAATTTGCTGCCGAAACCTATCTTGAAGCTGCCAAAAAAGGTGATTTTTCGGAAAAGACCTTATCGCTTTACGCTGAAAAACTCAAAGACAGCTTTGTTTTGGAAGACTTGAAGAAATACAAAGGCCTGCCAGACATGCTTCAGAAAAACGAAAGGTTATTAAAGAAATATCCCAAAGTATTGAATGATGCCGCTTTCGAGCTTCTGAATGTGAATGGTGTTTCCAAAAAAGACAAGGAAAAACTGATCTGGAAAAATATGAAACAGGAAATTGGATTAGGCAATATGGTCAAAGACATGCTTAAAATTTGGAGGAACGTAATATGACACTGGAAGATAAACTGTATTTAAACGGCTATAAAACAGACGAAATCGGAGGCTCGCATCTGGCCATCAAAGACGAAAAAGTTTGTGCTACCTGCGCATTAAAGCAATGCCTTTACGTTTGTGCCTGCAGTGTGTACGAATTGAACGAAAACACACATAAAGTGGAAATAAACTATGATGCCTGTCTGGAATGCGGAACCTGTCGCATTGCCTGCGATAACATAGAATGGAGCTATCCCAGAGGCGGTTTTGGCATCGCTTATAAATTTGGTTGATTTTTTAAGTTAGACCGATAGATTTTTCTCAAGGCTTTTCCTTATCGGAAAAGCCTTTCCTTTTATGAAAAATCAGGATTCCCGTTTTATGATATCCATAGCAACTTTAATACCGTCGGCAGCGCTGGACATGATGCCACCTGTATAACCGCTTCCTTCGCCTGCGAGGTATAGGTTGCTGAGGCCAGAGGTTCTGCGGTTTTCATCGCGCAGCACCTGGATTGGTGCCGACGTTTTGCTTTCCAGCCCCATGATGTTACCGGTTTCAAAACCTTTGACTTTCCTGCTGAAATCATTTAGCCCCACCCGCATGGCATTGCTTACCTTCTCAGGAAGGTATTCCCACAAAGGGGCTTCAATCAATCCCAGAGGATAACTGCTTTCGGGAATGCCCGACGGAGATTTCTTTTCGATAAAATTCTGAATGCTACAGCAGGGGGCTTTGTAACCTTTACCCAACTCAAAGAATTTCTTTTCCAGGCCTTCAAGCCAGTCAAGCGATTCCGAAGCCGAAACTTCACGTCCCAGATACTGATTCAGATTGATACCCGCCACGCATGCCGCATTGGCAAATTTTTCGTTGCGAAGGTAGCGGCTCATCCCGTTGACAATGTTTTGGTCCCCGTAAGCAGTAGCAGGAACAATAATTCCTCCAGGACACATGCAAAATGTATAAACCGGATGATTTTCCGTTCCCGGTGAGGTAAGCCTGTACTCAGCGGCTTTCACTCCTTCCAGCTTTTTCACACCCCACTGTGCTGCGTTGATGAGTTCCTGAGGATGTTCCATACGGCTACCCAGGGCAAAATTTTTGGTTCTGAACATTACGCCCCGCTGCATCAGCATACGATAGGTTTCGTAAGCGGAGTGGCCTGAAGCAATCACAAAATAATCAGCGTCCAGGCTTCCGTTTTGTGTTACGACTTGAAAAACACTTCCGTTTTTGACGACGAGATCCTGCAGTTGCGTTTCAAACAGCATGGTTCCTCCCAATTCGATAAACTGTAACCGTAGCTTCCTCACAATGCTTTTTAACAAATCGCTACCCAGATGCGGATGGGTCATGTATTGGATCTCAGGCGGCCCTCCGGCTTCAACATAGGCATTAAGGATAAAAGGTTTTTCGAGGGATATATGCTTGCTGCGTGAAGTCAGTTTACCATCAGAAAAAGTTCCGGCACCGCCCTCGCCGAAGGCATAATTTCCCATGGGATCGAAAATTCCGGTGGATTCAAAAGACTGAATACGCCGGGCGCGTTCTTCCACTTCCTGGCCCCTTTCCAGCAAGGTGGTTTGAAAACCGGCTTTTTGCAAGACGAACGCGGCAAAAAATCCTGCCGGGCCGCTGCCGACCACGATAACTTTTTCATCTCTTTTGCGATAGGGAATCTCCAGCATGGGAGCAGCTTCCGGTTCGTCACCCGCCAATTCGTCAGAGGTAACCAACACCCTCATCTGCCAGTGAATGTCATTTTTTTTCCGGGCATCCAGTGCTTTGTTTTCTATCTGAAAAGAAAACTCACGAATTTTCAACATCTCGCGAATTCTCTTTTTCAGTAGATCCTGATCGTAGCTGGTCGGGAGATTGAAAGAAAGCTGGCGGTATCCCATAGGATGCTTTTATTTTATTTTCTAACGTTTCGCTCTAACTGCTAATTAACTAATAATAAATCTAATGAAAGGCCAAGACTATTTTAGATTACTCATTATTCGTGTTTGAAGTATCCATAAATCATCTGGATCGCTCTGTGAAACTCTGTGTCTGCTTTGTGTAACTCTGTGTAATAGCTATTTCACAAAGAACCGTTTGATTTGAGAACAAGGAACACCGATTGCAGATTTGTGAACTTCCGGCTTCGGTCTTCTGACTTCCGACTTCTAGTTCTCTACTTCACCTCGCTGCCATTGTCAACTTTAGCTTCGGGAGCAACAAAACGCAAATTTCCTTTATTATCTTCAGCCATCAGGATCATGCCCTGTGAAGTGATTCCTTTCAACTCACGAGGTGCCAGATTAACCAGAACACTGACCTGCTTCCCGATAATATCTTCAGGTTGATAGTGCTCAGCAATGCCTGAAACTACAGTTCGGCGATCAATACCCGTATCAATCAAGAGTTTCAACAGCTTTTTGGTTTTGGGCACTTTTACTGCTTCCAGAATGGTTCCAATGCGGATATCCATTTTGGAAAAATCATCGTAAGTAACTTCTTCCTTTTGAGGATTTACAATCACTTCATTCCTCTGATTTTCTTCTTTTGTCGCCAACAATTTCTGCACTTGTTTTTCCACATCGGAATCTTCAATTTTTTCGAACAGGAAATCCGGTGTTCCCAGCTGATGTCCTGCTTTCAGTAATTCAGAACTTCCTGCGGCATCCCACAGCAGCTTTTCCTGATTCAGCATGTTGGTGAGTTTTTCAGCTGAGAATGGCAGGAAAGGTTCACTCAAAATCGCCAGGTTGGCAGCAATTTGTAATGAAATATTCAAAATTGTAGCTACCCTTTCCTTATCTGTTTTGAAAAGTTTCCAGGGTTCGTTATCCGTCAGGTATTTATTTCCAAGACGGGCCAGGTTCATCAGTTCAGACAAGGCTTCTCGGAAGCGATAATGTTCAATGCTTTGAGCAATTTTGTCCGGAAATCCCTTCAGCGCTTCCAGCGTTTCACGGTCGGAATCGGTAAGTTCGCCCTTCTGCGGCACTTTACCTTCAAAATATTTCTGAGTCAGCACCAGAGTACGGTTGACGAAGTTTCCGAAAATTGCCAGCAGTTCGTTGTTGTTGCGGGCCTGAAAATCTTTCCAGGTAAAATCGTTGTCCTTGGTTTCCGGCGCATTGGCCGTCAGCACGTAACGCAGCACGTCTTGTTTTCCCGGAAAGTCTTCCAGATATTCATGCAGCCAGACTGCCCAGTTGCGGGAAGTGGAAATTTTATCATTTTCAAGGTTCAGAAATTCGTTGGCCGGAACATTATCGGGCAAAATATACGACCCTTCAGCTTTCAGCATGGCCGGAAAAATGATGCAGTGGAAAACGATGTTGTCCTTGCCAATGAAATGTACAAGTTTGCTGTCGTCAGATTTCCAGTATGGTTCCCAGTCTTTTCCTGTTTTCTGACTCCATTCCTTACTGGCCGATATGTACCCGATAGGTGCATCAAACCAGACGTAGAGTACTTTTCCTTCGGCTTCTTCCAGCGGGACTTTCACGCCCCAATCCAGGTCACGGGTCACGGCACGGGGTTTCAATCCCTGGTCAATCCATGATTTCACCTGGCCGTAGACATTCGATTTCCAGTCGTCTTTGTGCCCTTCTAGAATCCAATCCCGGAGCCAGCCTTCGTACTGGTCCAGTGGCAAGTACCAGTGTTTGGTTTCCTTCAGTACCGGGACATTTCCGCTTAAAGCAGATTTTGGATTGATGAGTTCCAGCGGACTGAGTGAAGTGCCACAATGTTCGCACTGGTCGCCATAAGCTTTTTCGAAACCGCAATGAGGACAGGTGCCAGTGATATACCGGTCAGCAAGGAAAGTTCCCGTTTCTTCATCAAAATACTGCTCATTGGTTTTTTCGATAAACTTTCCATCCCTGTATAAGTGTGCGAAAAATTCGGATGCCGTTTCATGATGCACAGGAGCAGAAGTACGGGAATAGATGTCAAAAGAAACTCCCAACTCTTCAAAAGACTTTTTGATGATGTTGTGATAACGATCCACAATATCCTGCGGAGAAACGCCTTCCTTACGAGCTTTGATGGTAATGGGAACACCATGTTCGTCGGAGCCGCCGATAAACAAAACATCGTTGCCTTTGGAGCGCAGGTAACGTGCATAAATGTCGGCCGGAACATAAACTCCTGCCAAATGACCGATATGAATAGGGCCATTGGCGTAAGGCAGCGCCGAAGTCAGCGTATATCTTTTAAAAGTTTTACTCATTACAGTTTCGTTTCAAATTTCGGACAAAGTTACGGAATAGAGTTTTAGTACAAAACAGAGTTTTAAAGAATTGTTGGAAGACCGAAGTCAGAAGCTTCTCTTAAATTTCTCCTTATGCGAAAGCCGGCCTGCCAGTCCCTCCACCTTAGTAAGTCCGTACTAACGCTATACCTTATTTTTATCTTCTTTTTATTTCCTTCATACCTTCTTCGGTTAAAATGTAATTTTTTAGAAGAAATTACGAAGGAGTAAAGAATAAATTAAGGGTATTATAAAGCGTTGGTACGGACTTAACCCGGAGTTGAACCGACTTGTCTACCTGAAGCGGATTAAACCTTATTCCTTAAGCATCCTTCAAAATCTCGTTTTAAAAAATTAATCGTAGCTTTGTTTTAGTGTTCAGCGAAAAAACAACTTTTTATGATCAAACCACTTCCACTTCATAAAGGCGACACTATTGGCTTGGTGGCTCCGGCAAGGAAAATTTCCAAAAGGGAATTGAAAACGGCCGTTGAAATTATTGAAAGTCGGGGATACAAAATTGCTTTAGGAACCCATCTTTTTGACAGTGACGGGCAGTTTGCCGGAAGTGATGCCATGCGCATTGAAGATCTTCGGGAAATGATTCTCAACTCAGATATCAAAGCCGTTATGGCTGTAAGAGGCGGTTATGGCTCTGTGAGAATTGTGGATTCATTGCCGTTTGTTTCTCTTCTCACGCGGCCTAAATGGATCATCGGTTACAGTGATTTAACGGTCTTTCACAATCACATCAACAACATGGGCGTGCAGACTTTGCATGGCTCCATGCCCATCAACTTTTCCACCAACACCAAAGAAGCACTAGATTCCTTGTTTGATGTGTTAGAAGGGAAACTACCCCATTATACTTTCGAAAGTAATATCTTAAACCGTTGGGGAAAGGTGCGGGGAACGCTGGTAGGTGGAAATCTGTCGGTACTTTACAGTCTGTTGGGAAGTGCTTCGTTTCCCCAAAAGCAAAATCCCATTCTTTTTCTGGAAGATCTGGACGAATACCTTTATCACATCGACAGGATGATGGTGGCCCTGAAACGTTCAGGATTTTTGAAGAATCTTTCAGGACTGATAGTAGGTGCGATGACCGATATGCATGACAACACTGTTCCTTTCGGAAAAACGGCAGAACAGATCATACGTGAAGCGGTAGAAGAATATCATTTTCCGGTGGCTTTTAACTTCCCGGCAGGACATATTTCCGATAACCGCGCACTGATTATGGGTGCGAATGTGGAGCTGGAATGCGGAACACATTCAAAACTCACTTTTTCAACATAATCCAATTCATGGCGCAGCATAACCAGACCGGCATCAAAGGTGAAGAACTTGCCCGCAAATTTCTTCAAAAGAAGAACTATAAAATCCTTGAAAGAAACTGGCGGCATGAAAAAGAAGAAGTCGATATCATTGCTCTGGACGGCAAAGAGCTGGTGATCGTGGAAGTAAAAACGCGCAGCACAGATTATTTTGGTGATCCGGAAGAAGCCGTGGATGTAGCCAAAGAAACACGGTTGATTGCTGCTGCAGAAGCTTATCTCGAAGAAAACGACTTTGATTTCGAAGTGCGTTATGATATCATTTCCATTATTTTAAAAAATAAGCACCCTGAAATCAGACACATTCAGGATGCTTTTTATCCGCAATAAACAGAAATCTATTTCACATAAGGCCCGGCATGGAAAACCAGTAATGGAACATCCGTATGGAAAAGCATTTTTCTTGTCTGGCTTGGGCGATAAAGCTGGGTAAAAAGATTCCTGTGATGTGTGGTCATGGCCACGATATCAATTTCCTTTTCCTTAACAAAGTCTTCAAGACACAACTGGAGGTCGAGGCATTCCAGCAAACCGCATTCAATATTGGCGAGGCCCAGATTTTCTGCTATAAATTTTCTCATTTTACGCATATTGGCTTCTTCCTGCTTTTCGATGGTTTCCGAAACATGCAAGCAATAAATCTGGGCATCAAACGGATGGGCAAAAGTTGCCAACCGACTGAGTGACCAAAAATCGGTTTCATCGAAACCTGTGGCATAGACAATCCTTTTGGGAGCAGGTCGGGTTATTGCATCAAAACCTTTCGGTACTGCAATTATAGGAACGTTAAGTTTTTCTATGACTTTTGCTGTAATGCTACCAAAAGTCCACAAACCTTCCAGTTTATTTCCTCTTGGTCCCATTACAACCAAACCCGGCTTATATTCTCTGGTATATTCTAAAATTCCTGATACGATATTGTCTTTGGCCAGATCGTAAAAGACATTTACTCCTTTGATGCCCTTTTCTTTAATCTTGTCTTTTAGTTTCTGCGCCATAGCTTTCAACCACTTTTCTGTCTGCTCTTCCACCTCCTGGGTAATTTGTTCCAGGTTGGCAGCGAAAGTAAATGTTTCCAAATGAGAAAAAGGATTCAGGTTAGGGTCAAGATAGACATTCAGCAACATAATATCCGATTTCATGGCTGCTGCGATATTGAGAGCATAAAAAGCAGCATTTTCGGCATGTAGTGAATAATCAACAGGAACTAGTATTCGTCGTGCAAGACGCATATATTCTACCGCCATTTGTTTTTTGGTTCCAAACGCCGATTTGAAATCATCTAAAATACCTGAAGCTTCCAAAAAATCTTCTTCCCGAACCAAAACATCCACTCCACCGACGGCCCCTTCAATTTTATTGGCATGCACCATAATACTTTCAATACCGTGGCGCTCCAGCATAGCGCTTAACAATTGTGCCCGCATTTGCGTGAGCGTCCCCAGGTTGAGCAGTTTCTCTTTCATGGATTTACAATTGATTGATTCGTGATGTAAATATAATTAAATTTACCCTTAATTGCAAGCTCGCAAAGCGATTTGTTTATTTTTGCAGCCTCATTTTAAATAAATTATGGAGCGTAGAAGAAATAAATTCAATCCCGATAAAGAACAAAAGTCGGGAACTGAAAGACATCGTTTTTCAAAACCCGGGACTGATTCGAAAAGGAAGTCCCCGTACAGGCCCGGAAAAGGTAAGGAGGATCATGAGTTTTCAGAGGAAGATCCTGCTTCCAAAAAACGTTCTTACTCCAAAAGTAAACCTTATCCAAAAGAAAACAAATTTCCTAAAGGAAGATCATCTTCAAGAGAAAGAAATGATTTTGATGAAAAATCAGACTCAAGGGACAGTAAATTTTCAAAACGCAAGTCCTATTCCAAGGAAACTCCTTTTTCAAAACGCAGACCGGATTCAAAGACCAGACCTTACCAAAAAGAACAAGCAGATTCTGAAGAAAAAAAGGGGGCTAAAGACCGTCCTTTTCCCAGAAAGAAACAGTATACTAAAGAAAGAACTTCTGCAGAAGATAAATCCGATTTCAAAAAAACTCCTTTTTCAAAAAGCAGACCGGATTCAAAGGCCAGACCTTATCAAAAAAAACAAGCAGATTTCGGAGAGAAAAGGGAGGCTCAAGACCATCCTTTTCCCAGAAAGAAACAGTACACTAAAGAAAGAACTTCTGTAGAAGATAAATCCGATTTCAAAAAGCGCCCCTCTTCCTCAAAAAGGTCTTTGCCATCAAGTAAGAGAAGCGCAAATGAAGAAAATAAATTTCCAATTTCCAGCGCTCCCGTAAGGCTGAACCGTTATCTGGCCAATGCCGGGATATGTTCCCGCCGTGAAGCCGACAAGCTGATTCAAAGCGGTGCTGTTTCAGTCAACGGCGAAGTAGTTTCGGAATTGGGAACCAAGGTAGGCCCCAACGACAAAGTGCAGTTTGGTGGAGAAACGCTTTCACGGGAACAACCCCGTTATCTTTTGCTGAACAAACCCAAAGATTTTCTCACCACCTCTGATGATCCCATGAATCGCAGAACGGTCATGAGTTTAGTAGAAAATGCCTGTAAAGAAAGAATTTATCCTGTAGGAAGACTTGACAGAAACACTACAGGATTACTGCTTTTTACCAACGACGGCGAACTGGCTAAAAAGCTGACGCATCCAAAATTCGGCACCAAGAAAATCTATCATGTTTATCTGGATAAAAATCTCACAAAAAACGACTTCATTCAAATTGCAGAAGGACTGGAGCTCGAAGATGGATTTATCAGACCGGACAATCTCGCTTATGTGGCCCTGGTAGAAGACAAAAAACAGATTGGTATTGAACTGCATTCAGGGAAAAACCGCATCGTACGCCGGATTTTCGAACATCTGGGATATGAAGTAGTCAGACTTGACCGCGTATTTTATGCAGGCCTTACAAAGAAAGATCTTCCACGCGGAAAATGGCGTTTTCTTACACAACAGGAAATAAATCTGCTCAAACGCATTTAGCCTTTCCGGGTTTCATTTAAAATTTTCCATCCCCCGAAAAGAGCAATCTTTTTGGCATTTTATGTTTTTCATATAGAACATCTCTATATATTTATCTAAAAATATTTGGATATCAGATATCTGTATTATATTTTTACAT
>JACZJI010000121.1 GCA_014860665.1 Bacteroidales bacterium
GTTCGTTTCGTCATGAGATCCCTTCGTCGTGCCTCCTCGGGATGACCGCGGTATATATACCTGTTTTGTGTTAAATAATAATGGTTTTGGTGTAATAGTAGTTGTCATATTATTATGTGTGACAAATTCAGTCTAAAGTTAGGGAAATGTATGTTAGAACCGAGAATAAGCCAACGCTAAAGCCAACATGAATAGAGACGAAGCAACAAGAAACAGGAGACAAGAAACAAGAGACAGGACAAAAATAAGCTAAAGTTTAGGTTGAGTCAAAAGTTTGAACGCCGAACCCGGAACCTAATACCTGGTACCCAATACCCAATACCCCACACAGCCAAAGTTGGTAAAAGTAACAACCTAACGGGAGCCTCAGCAAGTTATTCTATAGGCATTGGTCCTCCCGGCCCTCGGTCAGGATTGTCAGGTCCCCCTGGTCCACCCGGGCCTCCGGGTCCCATACCCGGTCCCCGGCCATGGCGCATTCTCATCATTTGCCGTTGTCTTTGCCACCAGAATCTTCTGTCCCAGCGATTACGCAAGTCCTCCAGTCTGCTTATCTGATCAGGAGTAAGATAGGGCTTCAGATCTTTTTGCAGGTTGATCATCAATTCTGCTTGTCCTTTACGATACTGGATCATGTTTTCATGATTCTTGAGGGCATAATTTCTCAGAATAGGACGGATTTTGTCCATCTGTTCAGGAGTCGGATCCAGAACCATCATGAATTGTCTTCCGAATCCCTGTTCCGTAAAATACTCCTGCAGCCTGTCCACACGCCGGTTGACAATTCTGCCCGTGATTAAAATTCCCAGGATCATGCCAATGATCAACACTGCCAAAAGGGAAAGTATGTATTTCTGTTTACTGTTCATTTTCATCATAGTGATCTTTTATAAAAATGCCAACAGTCCTAAATCAGGAGCATATTTACTGATTCCCATGATGGAATCAATGTTCAGACTGCCATCTGTAAAATAAACTCCAACCAATACAATAAGTATGGCAGCAAGTCCTGAAAAGGCTACTGTTCTGAATACGGGTAAGATCTCAAAAGTTGCTACCGGATTGTTTTCCTGCCGGATTGCATTCATTACTTTTTGCTCAAATCCAAACGAAAAATCTGCCTTAACAGCACTCAGATTTTCCCTGAGCTTTAGAATATCACGTTTTTCCTTTCGTAATTCCTCAGAGGCGTTTAATCCGGCTTCCAGCAACCCGTTTTCGCTGCTGCCAAGAGGTTCCTCAAAGGAACGGTACAGTATTTTTCTTAGTTTTTTCATATTAGTCATGGTTTATTTCAATGTTCAAAGTATTGCTTTTTTCTATTGTTTGACCTCCAACCGGTGTCAAAGATTCCAGACTTTTGACGATTTGTCTCAATCTGTCCTGTCCCCGGGCTAATCTCGATAATACGGTACCGGATGGAATCTTTAGGATTTTGGCTGTCTCTTTTGTTGAAAAACCCTGCATCAGTCTCAGAACGACGACACTTCTGTATTTTGTTTCCAGATGTGATAATGCTTCCTGAACCAGCTCCGAATTATCTCTTTTCTGAAAAGAGCGTCTGTCAGAATAACCCGATTCATGTTTTGTTTCCAGACTCACCTGCAGGTTTGACTTTCTTCTTTTCAGCTCATTCAGCGATAGATTGATGGCAATACGTGTCAGGTAAGTTCCTAAGGAGGCATCTCCCTTGTACTGATGCAACGACCGGTAGAAACGGATGAAAGCCTCCTGGCCAATGTCTTCTGCATCTTCCCGGTTCCCCACCATGCCGATTGTAACCTTAGCCATCATGGGTTTATACTGCTTTACGATTTGCTCAAAAGCCTTCGTATCACCCCCTATTGCCCGGTTCACCAGAATCAGGTCATCCTCGTATTTCGACTGCTCTTTTCCCAAAAGCTTTTTACCTATGGACATTTCTCGTCCGCATTTTATTCCGAAAGGTAGAAAAATTTTTTAAGCAGGCGTCCGGAAAACGTGTGACAAAGAGAGTGCCTTAAGTGAGCTAAAGTGCGCTAAAGTGCCCTTAAGTTGGAGGTTCCGGGCTGGAAATGGAATAAAGCCAATGCCAAACGAAAAAAGGGACATAGGGACATTGAGACAAGGGGACAATATATTGGTTTACTCAGTACCCAGTACCTGTTACCCAAATTCAAAGGCTAAAGGCTAAAGTTCAAAGGCATAGAGCAAAGGGCATAGAGCAAAGAGCGCAGGGCAAAGGGATAAGAATCGGAGCGGTATCTTATAGAAACATAGCTTCAATTTCAGTTGTCATCTTGAACGCAGTGAAAGATCTCCCGGTATAGAAGCGGAATCAGGCCAAAGCCAATGCCAAAGCCAACGTGAATAGAGACGAAGAAACAAGAAACAGGACAAACATAGGCATAGAGCAAAGGGCATAGAGCAAAGGGCATAGAGCAAAGGGCGCAGGGCAAAGGGTTTGAAAACGCAATTTTCAGGTAAAAGACAAAAGGAAAAAGTGCAAATGGCAGCTCAACCCCCTGGCCCCCTAAAGGGGGAAGTTAATACTGCTGAAATTCAAAGGCTAAAGGCTAAAGTTCAAAGGCATAGAGCAAAGGGCATAGAGCAAAGAGCGCAGGGCAAAGGGATAAGAATCGTAGCGGTATCTTATAGAAACATAGCTTCAATTTTAGTTGTCATCTTGAACGCAGTGAAAGATCTCCCGGTATAGAAACGGAATCAGGCCAAAGCCAATGCTAAAGCCAATGCCCAAAATTGGGAACCTAAAACGTATAACTAAAAATTTACTATTTGATTCCCAGTATTTAAGCTCCTTATTTTAAATAATCTCTAAATTTCAGAATAGGGCTTGACATTGTCAAAAATTATTGAGTATTTTTGTTACTCAAAATAGTGAGAAGTGATTCGTGAATGGTGAGTGGAAGGGAAGAGTCTCGCAATCATGGTCTCACATTTGTTGAACAATTATTAAAACCGGACTTTTCATGAACCATAAAGATCTGGATGCCTGGAAACAGGCGGTTTTTCTGGCTGAGCACATATATCTTGAAACAAAGAATTTCCCCAAAGAGGAACAGTTCGGTTTGATTTCACAAATCAGAAGAGCTGCTGTGTCAGTATCTGCAAACATCGCTGAAGGTGCTGCCAGAAACAGTGACAAGCAATTTATACAGT
This sequence comes from Bacteroidales bacterium, assembly GCA_014860665.1. Classification (GTDB taxonomy): domain Bacteria; phylum Bacteroidota; class Bacteroidia; order Bacteroidales; family F082; genus Sulfidibacterium. The sequence continues at coordinate 3,160 of JACZJI010000121.1, forward strand.
TTTTACATATTTCACTTGGTTCACTGGCTGAACTTGAGACCTTAATTATTTTATCCTTTAGCTTTGGGTATATTCATGAGGGAAAAAAAGATGAGTTACTGGATTTAATAACTCATTGTCTGAAGTTGACGCATGGACTTGTAAAACATTTGAGGAATAAAAAAGCTTATTTACTTGTAAACAATCCTAATCATTAATTTTTAATCACCATCACCAATCACTAATCACTAATCACAAGAATGCTAGAGGCACTGATCACATCAAAAACCCGGATTAAGCTGTTGCTCAAATTCTTTTTAAACAGCAACAATACTGCCTATCTGCGTTCGCTGGAGCCTGAATTTGGTGAATCCACCAATGCGATCCGCCAGGAGCTGAACCGTTTTGAAGCTGCCAATTTACTGGTTACTGTCAATAAAGGCAACCGGAAATATTATCAGGCCAACACCAAACATCCTCTCTTTCCAGAAATCAATAGCCTGCTGTTGAAATATGTGGGTCTGGATCAGATCATAGAAAATGTGGTAAATAAACTGGGTAATCTCGAAGCAGTTTACCTGGTGGGACAACTGGCCGGAGGAAAGGACAGTAAGATTATTGATTTGTGGTTTGTGGGAGATGATATTGACAGGGAGTATTTACTGAAACTGGTTGAAAAAGCAGAATCCCTGCTGGACAGAAAAGTGAGATATCTGATCATTAAGATAAAAGAAATTCAGGAATTCCTGAAAACAAAATCTCAGGACGAACTCCTTTTGCTCTGGAAAAAGGGTTAGTGCTGAGTTTATATAAATGACTCGTTTTCAGTTCCTCCGTCAGACAGGATGGGACTTAGGAGGCGGAGCTGCGCCAGGGACGAAGTGACTAAGGGACAATGTGAGAAGAAGGGACAAAGGGACTATGGGACAAGGGGACGGAATTCGTTTTCAGTCACAGTTAACTTAAAAATCAACAATATGGATTTAAAAAGCCATAAGGACTTGGAGGTTTATAAAACATCGATGGATTTGGTCTCGTCAATTTATAAAATCACAAAAGGTTTTCCGGATGATGAAAAATTTGGACTCACCAGCCAAATCAGGAGGGCTGCGATTTCTATACCTTCTAATATTGCTGAAGGAGCTGCAAGAAAGAACACGAAAGAGTATATACAATTTCTTTATCATTCATTAGGATCAGCATCCGAAATAGAAACCCAACTTGATCTTGCTGAAAGATTAGGATTTTTAGAAAGCCCCGCAGTTATGCAAGAAAGAATCCATTATATTATCAGTATGTTAACGGGACTAATTAAGTCATTGCAGAAAAAATTAACAAGTTAAAAGTCCCCAAGTCCCTATGTCCCCAAGTCCCTGTGTCCCCAAGTCCCCAAGTCCCTATGTCCCCTTGTCCCTTCAAATAAAATTTTCATCCAACCAATAAATACTTTAAAATTGCACTCATGAAAATTCGAATTATCTTAATCCTTTTTCTTGCTTTTCTTGCAGGAACCATGAGCATGGCTCAGGATATCAATAATGTGAATGTCCAGAGCCTGAGCGATAAACAGATCAATCAAATTGTACAGAAAATACAAAGCAGTGGTATGACCATGGAGCAGGCGATTGCTCTTGCTAAAGCCCGGGGTGCCTCCCAGGAGCAGATCAATCAGCTGATGGCCAGGATTCAGGGATTGAATTCAAACAGCCAGGGAACGCAATCCATGACACGTTCTCCTTATCAAACCATCGATACGACACAATATCCCTATTCTACCAAGGCCGTATTTCAGGTAAACCCCAGGGCCAGGAAAGTATTTGGCTACAAGCTTTTTAACAATGATAAACTGTCTTTTGCTCCTTCCGTAAATCTCCCCACCCCCCACGATTATGTACTAGGGACGGGTGATCAGTTGATGATCAACGTATGGGGAGCCAGTCAGCAGACATACCAACTGACGGTTGATAATTCCGGTGCCGTTTATATTCCTTCTCTTGGGCCTATATATGTGGCCGGGATGAATTTTGACAAAGCAACAGATCTTATAAAAAAGAGACTTACAGATATATACAGAGGATTGTCAAAGCCTAATCCCAATACCTGGGCGGTGGTGACTTTGAGTGAATTAAGAGGCATCCGGGTGAATATTATCGGTGAGGCGAACGCGCCGGGAACTTACACCCTTCCGGCTACAGCGACTGTTTTCAATGCCCTGTACCTTTCCGGCGGCCCTAACCAGAACGGTTCTTTCCGTAATATCGAACTGATCCGTGATAATAAGGTAATCAAAACCATTGATGTCTATGATTTTCTGATCAGCGGAAGCACACAGGGCGATATACAGCTCCGTAACCAGGATGTGATTTTTATTCCCACCTATCAGGAACGGGTGGAGACCAGCGGAAACTTTAAAAGAGACAATCTTTTCGAAATGAAAAAAGGGGAAACCCTCAGCGATCTGATAAATTATGCCGGCGGGTTCACCCCCGGTACCTATAAATCGCAACTTTCTGTGTATCGCCTTACCAACAGGGAAAAAGAAATCGTGGATGTAAATGAAAGCAATTTTAATACTTTTCCTTTACAAAACGGAGACAGCATTGTTGCGGGTAAAGTCCTGAACCGGTTTACCAATCGTGTTTTCATCACCGGCGCGGTGTATCGTCCGGGGGCTTATGAGCTGACTGGCGGAATGACGCTAGGCAACCTGATTGCAAAAGCGGATGGCGTGATGCCGGATGCGTATTCCAATCGCGGTTTAATTATCCGGGAAAAGAAAGACCTTACCAAAAAGGTCCTTTCATTTGAGGTGGATTCAGTATTAAGGCAACAAATGAACATTAAGCTGCAGAGAGAGGATTCGGTAGTTATCAATACAATCGACTCCATGAGGAACGTACGGTATATAAACATTTCAGGTGAAGTGCGACATCCCGGAAAGTATGTTTATTATGATAATATGTCGGTTAATGACTTGGTTTTCCTGGCCGGCGGTTTCACGGAAGCGGCTTCCGGTTCCTACGTTGAAATATCCCGCAGGAATTCGCAGGAGACAGCTGAATCACCCAATTCCCGGATTGCAAAGGTTTTTACCATGAACATTGATAAATCACTGAAACTGGAAGACGGAAAAGGCTCTTTCGAACTAAAACCTTTTGATAATGTGTTTATCCGGAAAGCCCCCTCTTATTATGCGCAGAAAAATGTGGAGATTCAGGGAGAAGTGGTCTATCCGGGAAAATACAGCATCACCAGTAAAAATGAAAGGGTTTCGGACCTGCTGGAGCGTGCAGGGGGACTTGACAAGTTTGCCTATGCGCCGGGGGCAACGCTGAAACGGGAAAAAGCGCTCAGTGACGTACAAAAACAAAAACTGAGACAAATTTCACTTGCTGCAGATACAACCCTGGCAGTGGATTCAGTACAGCTGGATTCTTTGAGCCAAAAGTATGCACTGGTAGAGCTGGATCTTCCTAAAATATTAAAGAATCCGGGCGGCCCGGATGACTATGTGCTGAAAGAAGGAGATATTATCAACATTCCGGAAGTGAAACAAACCGTAACTGTAACCGGTGCCGTGATGAACCCGATCACACTTTCCTATATCAAAGGGGAATCCGTGCGGTTCTACATCCGGAAATCAGGGGGGTTTTCCCAGGATGCCAGGAGATCAAAAACCTATGTCATCTATGCCAACGGGACCTCGTCCACAGGAAGCTGGATAAATGTCCAGCCTGGCTCTCAGATTGTGGTACCACAAAAACCGGTACGGAAAAGCTTCTCCTTAGAAAGCGTTGCCCGTATATTCAGTATCTTGGTTAGCGCCCTTACTACGGCGATTTTGGCAACGAAATTATAGTTAAGGTGAGGCTAAAGTTAAGGTTGAGAAGAATCCGGCACCTAACCTCAACCTTAGCTTCTATCTAAAAACTCATGACCTTGTATCGTTCTTTTACAGAAATGCCTGTTTGGCAAAAAGCCCATGAATTAGCAGTCAGGGGCACCGTTTATCAAAAAAACTGCCAAAGTCCAGAGTACTATGGGTTAACTTCTCAATTAAGAAGAGCTTCCAATAGCGTTTCCGGTAACATAGCGGAAGGATTAGACAGAAGAACTAAAAAAATAAATCAATTTTTTTATATCATTGCCAGAGGTTCAGTATTCGATACAATAAGCCATCGGCATTAGGGATACAATGTTGGATATTTTGAATCGAAAGTTGTAAATGAAATCCATAGATTTGTATTAAGATTTAATTCATGAATTAAATAGAATTTGCAGTTCATTAGTCTGAAATAAATTATAATGAGGATAAAGGTTTTGGTCATGAATCTTTTTAAATCCTGACCTTAGCCTCAGCCTCAGCCTCAACCTTAAATACTTATGACCGATAACGAAAACAAACTTCCAATAGGAAACTCCGTTCAAAAAGACGAACTCGATCTTATAAAACTGGCCAGAGAACTTTGGAACGGAAGAAAACTCGTGTGGAAAACCACCCTGGTTTTTATGGTGCTGGGACTTTTGGTAGCTCTGTTCTCCGCCAAGGAATACCAGGTTACGACCATTATGGTGCCTCAATCTGCCAAAGGTGTCCAAAGCAAGTTGGGCGGGCTTTCCTCCCTCGCAGCCATGGCAGGCTTTAACCTGAATCTGAACAGCGGTTCCGAATTAAGCCCCATGATCTACCCTCAAATCGTACAAAGTATTCCCTTTAAGAAGACGCTGATGCAAACCAAACTGAACATTCAGGGAATAGATCATCCGGTAACCTATTATGATTATTATACAAAATATGCCAAAAAAGGTGTCTTAAGCTATATAACCGGATTCCCCGGAATAGTTCTGACGTTATTACGTGGTAAACCAAAAGAAATGGCAGGATCGGATACTACCCATATTCTTAGTTTAACGCCAAGAGAAATGGGGCTTGCAAAAAAATTACAGGCAACAGTATATGCTAACGTGGATCAAAAAAACGGCTATATTACCTTAACCGCTATCATGCCTCAGGCACTGGCAGCAGCTGAGCTGGCCCAGCGGGCACAGGCGTTGTTGCAACAGTTTATCACGGAGATTAAGATCAAAAAAGGCAAAGCCCAGCTTGATTTTATAAAGGGGAGGTACGAGGCTAAGAAGAAGGCGTACGATGAGGCCCAAATGGAACTGGCCATGTTTCAGGATCAGAATAAAAATATCAGTACTGCAACAGCAGCCAGTGAGCAGACCCGTCTCACCAACAACTACCAGCTTGCATATGGGGTCTACTCCCAGCTGGCACAGGAATTGGAAAATGCAGAGATTCAGGTAAAAGATGATACGCCGGTCTTCTCGATTATAGAACCGGTTACCATCCCCAACCTGCGTTTCAAACCCAAAAGGGCTCAGATATTGCTTATTTGGACTTTCTTTGGTGTCGTAATTGGCATAGGTTTGGTATTTGGGAAGAAATACTGGGAGGAAGTAAAGGACCGATGGAAAGAAACAAATTAAAAGGATAAGGTTAAAGTTCTAAGGGTTAAGGTTAACGTGTTCGAAATGTTGATACCCGTATTTAGTTGACCGTTTTCACTTACTTATTACGCAGGGTTTGAGTGTTGATTTTTAATACAAATGTTCTGTATCAGAAGTTTGGTTAAAACAAAAATATTTTTTTCAAAAGCAAAAGGATATTTTTTTTGTAACTCAATATAAGGTTTTTCTTCGTTGTAAAGTGACACAGTTAGGTCAATCTCATTACTGAGGTCATTAAAATTCAGAATCTTGCTATCTATCAGATAATTGTTTTTTATTGCAAAAAGTGGTCAACCAATTTCAGGTATTGATAAGCAACCGTTAACTTTCAAAACTGATTGGAAAATAAAATATATCTTGGAATACAATCGATGACCAATTATTTGTTTGTGTTTATGACAGGTTTAAGAAAACTGAGACAGAATTTTAAACACTCCAACCTAAAACTTCTAAAAATAAAACATCAACCGTAATAACCTTGACGACGGTCCTATTTAGGTAATTTATCAACCTTAATAAGCTCAGTGTAGATCTAAAAAAGATTAATGTCGATTTCATTTTAATAAATAGGTTGTCTTATTAACAGTCAGTTCAATAATCTGCTTAAAAGATAAACAAAAAGGAAAAATATTTAAATACCCAAATTATGAAAGTAGTTATTTTAGCAGGGGGATTTGGAACCCGCCTGAGCGAAGAAACCAGCATTAAGCCCAAACCCATGGTAGAAATTGGGGGGAAACCCATTTTGTGGCACATTATGAAGATTTATTCTTCTTTTGGATTTAATGATTTCATCATCTGTCTCGGGTATAAAGGTTATGTAATTAAGGAATATTTTGCCAATTATTTCCTCCACCAGGCCGATGTTACTTTCGATATTGCCAACAATAAAATGGAAGTACATAATAACTCTGCCGAACCTTGGAGGGTAACCCTTGTGGATACAGGAGAAAATACAATGACAGGTGGCAGGTTGTTAAAAGTCAAGGATTATGTGGGAGAAGGTACTTTTATGATGACTTATGGTGATGGAGTCGCTGATGTTAACATAGAAAAGCTTATAGAACTTCATAATAAAAAACAGCAAATAGCCACTTTAACAGCCGTTCAACCCTCCGGGAGGTTTGGGGTTTTAAAGATCGATGAAGGGAATAATATAACTCAGTTTCATGAAAAGCCTCAAGGGGATGGGGCTTGGGTCAATGGTGGCTATTTTGTTTTGGAACAGGAGATTTTTGACTATTTAGAAAATGAAACCACTATTTTTGAAAGGAAGCCATTGGAAGATTTAGCCAAGAATGGCCAACTCAATGCTTTTTACCATAATGGATTTTGGATGCCTATGGATAAATTGAGTGACAAGCAAAAACTGGAAGAATTGTGGACAAAAGGGGAAGCAGCATGGAAAGTATGGAATTAAGACAGCAAAAGTTGTTTAAAGATATTTACAAAGGGAAAAAAGTACTGATTACCGGTGATACCGGTTTTAAAGGCTCCTGGCTTACGATTTGGCTGCTTGAGATGGGGGCAAAAGTTTATGGCTATGCGTTACCCCCAAAAACAGATCAGGATAATTTTGTAACCACCGAACTTTCCTCAAAAATTATTCATAAAGACGGAGATGTGAGGGATTTCTCAAGATTAAGCAGCTTTTTCAGCGAGGTTAAACCGGATATTGCCTTTCATTTAGCGGCCCAACCCTTGGTTTTGGAATCATACGCAGATCCTGTAAATACCTTTTCAAGCAATTTAATGGGGACGGTTCACTTTTTTGAAGCGGTCAGAATGTCGGATTCGGTGAAAGCAGCCATTAATATTACCAGCGACAAATGTTACCAGAATAATGAATGGGTATGGGGTTACCGTGAGTCTGATCCCATGGGCGGTAAAGATCCCTATAGTGCATCCAAAGGTGCTTCAGAATTAATCACTTCATCCTATTTATCGTCCTTTTTTTCTAAAGAAAAAACTCCAAATATCGCTTCTGTAAGAGCAGGAAATGTAATTGGAGGCGGCGACTGGGCGAATGACCGGATTGTCCCTGACTTTTTTCGATCTGTACAAAGAAATGAAATACTCAAAATAAGATACCCGAATGCTACCCGGCCCTGGCAACATGTTTTGGAACCTTTGAGTGGTTATTTATTGCTTGGTGCAAAATTACTAACTGAAGGCAAGATTTATAGTGGGGGATGGAATTTTGGACCGTTGGGAGATGCACATCATTCAGTGGAGACACTGATTAAAAAAACCATACATATTTTGGGCAAGGGTGAATATAAACCGATAGAAAATTTAGAAAAATTGCATGAAGCCCATTTGTTAAAGTTAGACATATCCAAAGCCATTCATTATTTAAAATGGAACCCAACTCTTAATTTTGATGAAACAGTCCGTTTTACAGTTGATGGCTATAAAAGCGAATGGGAAGCCACGGATGTATATCGATCAAGGGTAGATCAAGTTCAGTCATTTGTCGAATTATCCTTAAGAAGAAACAATTATTTATAAAAAACGGTTTAATTACATATGAATTCCAACGAACTACGTCAACAGATATTGACACTGACCAAGGAATATTATAAAGAAAAATTCGGAACCAAAACTTTTGAATCCGGTAAGCACAGGGTCAACTATGCCGGAAGGGTTTTTGATGAAAAAGAGATCATGAATGCTGTAGATGCATCCCTTGATTTCTGGCTTACTGAAGGCCGGTTTTCGGAAGAATTCTCAGAAAAAATCGCTGACTTTCTGGGTATGGAGCACGTCCTTCTGACCAATTCAGGATCTTCTGCCAACTTATTAGCCTTTTCAGCGTTAACTTCGGAAAAGCTGGGAGATCGGCAATTGAAGCCAGGTGATGAAGTAATTTCTGTAGCAGCAGGTTTTCCTGCAACTGTCACTCCGATTATTCAGAATGGTTTAGTTCCGGTTTTTGTTGATGTGGATATCCCAACCTACAATATTGATGTTGAAATGATGCGGAAAGCCATCACTCCAAAAACAAAATGTATTTTTATTGCACATACCCTGGGAAACCCCTTCAATATTGATGCGGTGGTGGAATTGGCTGAAGAAAACAATTTATGGGTAATTGAAGATAATTGTGATGCTTTCGGGAGTGAATACAAGGGAAAGAAAACCGGTTCTTACGGCCATCTCTCAACCATTTCCTTTTATCCTGCTCATCACATCACAACGGGAGAAGGAGGAGCCATTTGTACAAACGACCAGCAATTGGCATTGCTTGTACGTGCATTCCGTGATTGGGGGCGCGACTGCTATTGTGCAGGAGGAGAAAACAATACTTGCGGGAAACGATTCTCGCAAAAATTTGGTAATTTACCATTTGGCTTTGATCACAAATATGTTTACTCAGAGATTGGTTATAATTTAAAAATGACCGATATACAGGCAGCCATCGGTTCTGCTCAGGTGGATAAACTACCGGAATTTTGTGAGAGAAGAAAAGAAAACTTCTTTGAATGGAAGATAATTTTTGGCAAATACCCAGATTACTTTATTCTACCTGAAGCCACAGAAGATTCAGACCCGGCCTGGTTTGCATTTATTGTTACTTTAAAAGAAAATACACCATTTAAACGGGACGAACTTACCGGATATTTGAACTCCAGACTGATCGAAACCCGTAACCTTTTTGCCGGAAACATTACAAAACAACCCGGATTTATGAATAAAAACTGGCGTATTGCTGAACATTTGAATAATACGGATTATATTATGAATAACACTTTCTTTTTAGGCACCTATCCAGGTTTGAAGAAGGAGATGTTTGAATATGCAGAAGCCATGCTGGATGATTTTTTGTCAAAATACGGAAACATTTAGGGTGAGGTTAAGATTGAGTCTAAGAAGAGTATCTCATGTATAAGAGCTTTACTGATATGGAAGTCTGGCGGGATTCGAGCAGGTTATCTTTTTCAGGTTTTTCAATTATCTCAGGAATTACCCAGATCTGAAGATTGCGGATTGACCTCGCAAATTCATAGTTCTGCAAATAGTGTTTCGGCTAACCTGGCAGAAGGCTTTGGACGAAAAACAAAAAAGGACAAAGCAAACTTTTATATTATAGCAAGAGGGTCTATCTATGAGACCCAAAATCATTTAATTTATGGTCCCAAAGTCGTTTATTTTAAAGATTCATTAACAAATGAAATTGTTAATGAATACAGTAATAATCTATGACCTTAATAAATTGATCAAATACTTGGAAACTCAATCTTAAACTCAACCTCTCTTAACATGTTAGCAAAAAAATACAAATCCAAAATAGTCTCCATAAAGAACCCATTGGAAGGTATCTACACCCTTGAATTTGAATCCCTGGGTCGCCCTTTCAAATATAATCCGGGGCAATTCCTTCATCTCGCAATGGATAATGAATATGATGGAATTGGACAGTGGCCCGAATCCCGGTGTTTTTCCATGCAAAGTAATCCAAATGAGCAAACAATCAGAATTACTTATGCTGTAAAAGGAGTGTTCACAAAACAAATGGAAAATCAGCTTAAAACGGGTTCGGAAGTTTGGCTAAAGCTGCCTTATGGAGATCTTTTTTCACAACCGCACAATAAAGAAAATTGTGTTTTCATAGCAGGTGGTACAGGTATTACTCCTTTTCTCTCATTGTTTACACATGAATCATTTTACGAATATATTAATCCAAAAATATATTTAGGATTCCGTTCGGAAGATTATTATGTTTATAATAATGAGTTGGAGCGAGTTTGCAATTCATCTCCATTTTTAAAATTATATTTTCAAGGCAGGGATGGAATCATTGATATTAAACAAATATTATTTGATAATGGAGCATCCAGTAGTTACTTTATTTCGGGTCCGCCTTTAATGATAAAAACATTTAAAGAAAATTTAATGGCGGAGGGAGTTTCTGCTGAAAATGTGTTAACAGATGATTGGGAATAAAATAACAAATATTCTATAAACAATTTAAATAGAATTAAACTTAAACTGTCAAATTTCTGATAAAGGATATGGAGAAATTATTCATCGGCTGACCTTTTCAGCCCCAGCTGATTTCTTGTTACCTAGCAATTAAAGTATTATAAGATGTAACAAATTGTGAAATTTATATTTGATGAAAACTTTCCTTATAACAGGAGCAACTTCTATGATCGGTATTGCCCTAATCGAATACATATCTTCGTTTGACGACAATATTATTTATGCTGTTTGTAGAGAAGGAAGTGATGGAATTAAACGCCTACCTGTAAGGGAAAGTGTAAAAATCATTTTTTCAGAAATCCAAAATATAACCAATGTGGTGAAGTTAGTCCAGGGAGCTGATATTTTTATAAATTTAGCATGGACGAATACTGATCACAAAGGACGAAATGATGCCTTTTTACAAGGTTTAAATGTGGACTATGCTGAAGCTGCTATTCGGGCTGCAGCAAAAGTTGGTTGCAAGCTATTTGTTGAAGCAGGATCACAAGCGGAATATGGATTTGTTAAAGATTTGATAACAGAAAGCACACCATGTAATCCAGAAGTTGAATATGGAAAAGCGAAATTAAGAGTATATGAGAAGGGTTCTGATTTATGTAATTCATTTGGTATAAAATATTTGCATTTAAGAATATTTAGTGTTTTTGGTAAAAATGATCGACCCTGGACTCTAATCATGTCATCTATTGATAAAATGTTGAAAAATGAAGATTTACATTTAAGCTCGTGTTTACAATCATGGAATTATCTTTACGTAACTGACTGTGCAAAACAAATATTTCTACTCTGTGAACACCTTTTTAATAAACCTTCTTTTAAATCTGGTGTTTATAATATTGCTTCTAATGATACTCGTCGTTTGAAAGATTTTATTGAAGAAATGAAATTAATCCTTAAAAGTTCAAGTAGACTTATTTATGGAAGTCTAATTCCTGAAAAGCTAGTCTCATTGAATCCATCAACTGCAAAGACAGCAAAAGCAATAGGTTTTATAAACGAGGTTTCTTTTGCTAATGGAGTTAAGATAATTGTATCCGAAAATTACAAATAAATTTTTTAACCATAATTCAAAAAATTATAACATCATGAATATTAAACTATTAGATTGCACACTGCGAGACGGTGGATTCAACAACGATTGGGATTTTGGACATGATACATTGATTAATCTATTTGAGAGAAGTACTTCTTCTGGTATCGATTTTATTGAAATTGGATTTATCGATGAACGTCGTCAATTTGACCTAAACAGAAGTAACATGCCCGAGTTTTCTTGTGTAGAAAAAATCTGGGGTAATCTTGACAGGAAAAAGGCTAAAGTAGTAGCTATGATAGATTATGGCACATGTGACTTATCAAAAATTCCACCCTGTAAAGATTCCTTTTTAGACGGAATAAGAGTCATTTTCAAAATGGATTTAATGCATGAAGCATTAGATTATTGTGAGAAATTGAGCGATTTAGGGTATTTGGTATTTGCGCAAGGAGTTTCTTTTACAACCTATACTGATGAAAAACTAAATGAGATTATTTCTATCCTCAACAAAATAAAACCTTATGCATTTTCTATTGTTGACACGTATGGATTAATGGATATAAATATCCTGCAACATTATTACAACTACTTAGATGAACATTTAGATAAAGAAATTGGGATTGGATTTCATGCTCATAATAATTTTCAATTAGCTTTTGCAAATTGTATGGAGTTAGCAAGGAAACATGGAGAAAACCCAAGAATGCTTATTCTTGATGGTTCTATTTTTGGTATGGGTAAAGGAGCAGGTAATGCTCCATTAGAACTGTTGGTTGCATTTATGAATGAGAATTTCAACACCAACTACGATATAAACCAGATACTAGAGGCTATTGATGTGAGCATCTCAGATTTGTATAATAAATTACATTGGGGATATTCACTAAAAGCATTTATTGCTGCGTCCAATGATTGTCACCCAAATTATGTTACTAGTTTACTGGATAAAAAAACGTTGTCTGTTAAATCTATTAACGAGATACTTGAAAAAATTGAAGATCAAAAAAAATTATTGTTCAACAAAGAATATATTGAAAAATTATATATTGATTATCAGAAAAATAGCCATGACGATAGAGATGACTATTTAAAGATTAAGAAACAAATTGAGGCAAAAAAAATTCTTTTAATAGGTCCAGGGAAAAGTGTTATTAATGAAAAAGTTAAGATAACTGACTATATTGCAAAAGAAAAACCGATTTTAGTTTCAATCAATTTTATTCCTGAAATATATGATATAGATTATTTGTTTCTAACAAATTCAAAACGTTATGTCCAGCAGACAAAAGCAATATCTAATAA
>JACZJI010000122.1 GCA_014860665.1 Bacteroidales bacterium
GTAACTTTTGATCGGGCTGAGATTCTGACTCTGTTTTGAGGTATCTGTAAATTCTACCTTTGTCATCGGACTGGTCAACTGCTTATATGTAAACCCTGCTTTAGGGGTATCATAAACCTTTACATATTTATAGGTACTGTCCTTACATCCGTAACTGTTTGTTGCCAGCAATTGTACCTTATATGAACCTGCCCCACCACTGAAATAATGCTTCGGATTCTCCTGAACCGATTGATTAGCAGTGGAGGCTGTATCTCCAAAATTCCAGGCAAAAGACGTCAGTATACCACTTGTCGTTGTTGTCTTATCTATAAATCTCACCGAATCCGTCTTACACAGTTGTGGGCCATAATTGAAATCCACTTTCGGATTATCCATAACTACTACGGAGTCAGAAACAGTGCTGGAACAACTATTTTTATCAGTTACTTTTAAGGTAACCAAATAAGTTCCGGTTGTAGAATAACTGTACGGCAAAGGATTTTGATAAGTAGAGGTATCGCCATTACCAAGGTTCCAATGCCATGTTACCGTATCCTGGCTATTACCATAAAGTTGTTCATTTTCCCCAAGACATAGTTTACTTTTTGCCATAGAAATACTGACTGTTGGCAAAGTATCTATAACCACACTCTTTGTGGCACTGTCACTACATCCGTAAATGTTCTTTACAACTAGTTTTACCGGATAAGTGCCTGGATTAAGATATTTATGAAGTGTGTCCTTAGCTGTGGAAGCGTAACCATCACCAAAATTCCATTTCCAATAGTCCTGAGTAGTATCGCTGGTTTGCCCCCTAAAAACCGTTGTATCATAGAAGCAAGTTTGGATATAGGAAAAATTAACAGTTGGTTTGGGAACAATTACGACATTTTTTGTTTTACTTCTCGAATAACTAACATTTGTAACTGTCAACGTTACGGCATAAACACCGGGATTTTTATAAGTATGAGTCACAACCGGATGCAGTACATTTACATTACTGACTGCTAACACAGTACTGTCTCCATCACCAAATACCCACACCCATTTTTTAATATTACTTGGGGTTGAATATGATTCATCTGTAAAAGTAGTCGGACTGCCCAGGCAGTGTCCTGAAAAGGTAAAGTTGGAATATGGCAAAGTCTCAATAGAAACCGTATCAGTAACAGATGGCATACATAAGTTATCCGTCAAAACGGAAAGTGTGACCAGATAGTTTCCTTTGGAAGAATACAGATGTGTAGGATTTTGTACGCTGGCAATAGCTCCATCTCCAAAGGTCCAATTCCATGTCAGAACATTAACTGAACTGCTACCACTAAACTGGAGTGTATCCAAAGTTCCTGCCGGATTGGAACTTACACCAATACTAACAGTAGGACTTTGTACTGTATAAGGATATGTCGCGCTGTTTGAACAACCCGAACTGTCTGTCACATACAATGCCACATTATAAGTACCTGTATGAGCAAAATGATGCAACGGGTTCTGAAGGTTACTGGAACCGCCATCATTAAAATCCCAATACCAACTAGCTATTTTCTGATTTGAAAATCCATAAAACTGTACAGTATCACTTACACAGCCGGGAGAATTAGGATCGGAAAAAATATTTACAGTTGGGATTGTATTAATTTGTATGGTTTTAGTCACCGAATCCGTACAAAAGTCACCATATGGATCTTCAGATGTGACTACGAGCTTTACATCAAGATTAGTACTTGCAACAGTATTATTATAATAGTGAGATGCTGTAGGGCCTGTTGCACTGTCACCGTCTCCGAAATACCAGGCATATTTTACCGGAGTATAAT
>JACZJI010000123.1 GCA_014860665.1 Bacteroidales bacterium
GGCTTAATTCGTTCAACCTTTGTGTTAAATGAAGAAGGTAAGATTGAAGAAATCTTTTCTAAAGTAAATACGAAAGAACATACCGAGCAAATCATTAAGAAATTAAAACTATAATAAAATGACAACCGAAAAAGCTGACCAAAACCTGGAAAAAGAAAGGGAAAATAAACTCAAAGCTCTGGAAGCTACATTAGGGAAACTTGAGAAAGCTTATGGCAAAGGAGCCATTATGAAATTAGGAGGCGCTCCTATTGAAAAAGTTGCCGTGATTTCGACCGGTTCAATAGGTTTGGATTATGCACTGGGCGTTGGAGGATTTCCTAAAGGACGTGTAATTGAAATTTACGGACCTGAATCTTCAGGTAAAACAACGCTGGCTTTGCATGCTATTGCCGAGGCACAAAAAAAAGGCGGTATAGCTGCCTTTATTGATGCAGAGCATGCTTTTGACCGTTTTTATGCCGGTAAACTTGGTGTAGATATTGAGAACCTGTTGATTTCCCAACCTGATAATGGTGAACAGGCATTAGAAATTACAGATAACCTAATCCGCTCAGGTGCCATTGATGTTATCGTGATCGACTCTGTAGCCGCTCTTACGCCAAAAAGCGAAATTGAAGGTGAAATGGGCGATTCAAAAATGGGTTTGCAGGCCAGACTGATGTCTCAGGCTTTACGTAAACTCACCGGTAATATCAGCAAAACCAATACAGTCTGCATTTTTATCAACCAGCTTCGTGATAAAATTGGGGTAATGTTTGGAAGCCCGGAGACAACTACTGGCGGTAATGCGCTCAAATTCTATTCTTCCGTACGCCTTGACATCAGAAGAGTAAGCCAGATCAAGGATACAGAAACTGTTAATGGTAACAGGGTCCGCGTAAAGGTGGTGAAGAACAAAGTTGCTCCGCCTTTCAGGAAAGCTGAATTTGATATTATTTATGGTGAAGGGATATCAAAAATTGGAGAAATTATCGATCTTGGTGTTGAAAATGAGATTATTAAGAAAAGCGGTTCCTGGTTTAGTTATGGTGAAACCAAGCTGGGGCAGGGACGTGATGCTGTAAAAAGTATTTTGCTGGATAATCCTGAGATTATGGAAGAATTGGAACAGAAAATTACAACAGCACTGAATGAAAAAGAAGAATAGAAAAGATCGTTTATAAACAAAAAGCCATCTAGAAATAGATGGCTTTTTGTTTTTCAGATTAAGGTACGTTTATAGTAAACAACCTTACGTATAATTTTTCTTTAATTCGCTTAGCTCTTTCACCATCACATCAGCTTTTTCTTTTAATTCTGAATATAACTCATCAATGTCAGAAAAGTCTTTATTTGTACCTTTCATTTCCATAGTTCTTGCCACATTTTGAACATCAGGAGCTATGAAATTTGCAACTACTCCTTTTAAACTATGTGCATTAAACCTTAGCTGGTCAAAATCTTTTTGATCGATGTTGGTTTTGATGGTATTCATTCTCAACGGATATTCTTCAAGAAAGATATTGATAATATCCAAAACTACTTCTTTATCAAAATACTGGAAATTTTCCTGAAACCTGTCTTTTTCAATAATAGGCATACTGTTAATTTTTTATGATTTAAGATAAATCATGTCAAAAATAAAAAAAAACAGAATGGCACATGGCTATATCAGCCGAAAACCTAAATATTCTGGTTTCAGAAGCCTAATAATTTTCCGCCTTGATAAACAATGAAGGAAACTATCCAGGCAAGGGAGGTAGTGTAAATTGCCATAAATGCTGACCATTTCCACTTACCTGATTCGTTTCTGATAGCTGCAATTACTGCAATGCATGGGAAATAGATCAGAACAAACAGTAAGAAAGCAAGGGCTATCAATGGAGAATAGACACGTTGCCCCTTGTGAGGTCCTTTAGTGTAAGTCATGTTAGAAAGCCGTTGTGCTAAGCCCTCGTTCTTTTCTCCAACCGATGGAGGATAAAGAACGCCCATAGTTGAAACTACAACTTCTTTGGCAGCACTTCCGGCCATCAAACTAACGCCCATTTTCCAGTCAAATCCCAATGGTTTTATAACGGGTTCAATAAAGTGCCCAATTCTCCCAATCATAGAGTTTTCCTGTTTTTTGGCGGCTAATTGTGCATTTAAAATAGATATGTCCTGGTCTTTTTGTTGCTGGAGCTTATTAATTTCTTCTTTTGAAATACCAGGTTGTTTTATTTTTTGAAGAAAAGAAGCTTCTACAAGTTGTTCTTTCTGATTAAACTGACCTTCATATTTTTTTCCTGTAGGAAAGTATCCTAAAGCCCAGATTATAATAGACGCTAGTAAAATAACGGTCCCCATTTTTTTGAGATATTGTTCTCCTTTAAACCAAGTCTGTTTCAGAACTGCTGAAGCGCGTGGAATACGGTAGGGAGGGAGCTCCATCACAAAAGGCAATGTATTTACTTTAAAAAGCGTTTTTTTGAAGATCCAGGCTACGATTCCGGCGAGAATAATTCCTAACAAATAAATTCCAAACAAAATAGTTCCTTGGTAATATGGAAAAAATGCACTGATTATCAAAATGTAAACAGCATAACGAGCACTGCACGACATAAATGGAATAATCAGCATGGTGACAAGCCGGTCGTTTTTATTTTCGATAGTACGGGTGGCCATAATGGCTGGAACATTACATCCGAATCCCATCAGCATGGGGATAAAGGATTTTCCGTGAAGCCCTATCTTATGCATAAGTTTATCTACGATGAAAGCCACCCGTGCCATATAGCCAGTGGATTCCATCAAGGTAATGAAAAAGAATAATATCAAGATATTGGGAAGAAATACGATGACGCCTCCGACTCCGCCCAGAATACCATTCACCAGCAAATCACGTAATACACTGGCTGGTAAAACCTGGACAAGTAAATTGCTAAGCCAGTTGATAAAGTTGGAGATCCAGCTCATAGGATATTGACCCAGCTCAAAGGTGGTCTCAAAAGTAATCCACATGGCAAACAGGAATATCGGATAACTCAGCAGCTTACCTGTGACGACAGAGTCGATAATGCGACTTCTGGAAATTTTGTCCTCTTTTTTGGGAACTTTTAGAGTCTCTTTTAGCGCACCTTCAATGAAACCATATTTCGAGTCAGTAATAATAGTTTCCATGGTTTCATTAAGACTCTTTTCAATTCCTTCGGCTTCCTGAGCTGCTGCATTCAGTATTTCATCAGCATTTTTACAGTATTGTTTTACACGTTCGATTTCCTGTTGGTCGTTTTCGAGTAATTTCAAAGAAATGTATCGTGGCGCAATTCTGTTTGTAAGAGCCTCATTTCCAGTTTTGTTTATTGGGACCTGTAAAGCTTTTATAGCTTTTTCGATTTCTTGGCCATAATTGATGTGAATGTGTCTCACAATTGGTTCACGATCTTCGTAAACCTCAATAATTTTATTAAAGAGCTTTCCGATCCCGTTTCCTTTTGACCCCACCGTGTGCACCATCGGAATACCAATCATGGACGAAAGCATATCAACATCCAACTGGTTTCCAGATTGAAGGAATTCATCCCACATATTCAGTGCAATAACCACTTTCATATCCATATCGATGAGCTGTGTGGTCAGGTAGAGATTCCTTTCCAGATTGCTTGAATCAACCACATTCAGAATCACATCGGGTAGTTCGTTGACCAGATGACTGCGTACATACAATTCCTCCGGACTGTAACTAGTTATGGAGTATGTTCCGGGCAGGTCGACCAGCTTAAAGGTATAACCTCCATGCCTGAAAGTTGCCTGCTTTGCATCGACAGTAACGCCGCCATAGTTACCAACTTTCTCTTTGGAATGAGAAGCATAGTTGAAAACAGTAGTTTTTCCGCTATTAGGATTGCCTACTAGAGCAACATTGATGGTTTTTCCGTGAGGTGCATTTACAATTTTTAAGGTCGATTCCAGTTCGAAAGTACCCTGAAAATTTGAATTTGAGAAACCATTGAGATCTGTTTTTACTTCAATGAGCGCAGCTTCGCTGTGTCGTAAAGAAACCTCATAACCCATGATGTTGTACTGTACAGGATCTTTCATCGGTGCTTCTTTAACGACGATGACCTGTTTCCCTGCTACGAAGCCCATTTCGATGATCCTTTTACGAAATGCACCTCTTCCTTTTACTTTGGTTATATATGCTTTGTCGCCACTTTTAAGTTCTGCGAGTGTCATTCTGCTAATTTTGTTGCAAAGGACATCATTTCTTGATCTTCAGGGAATACCCAGAAATAGGTATTCTTATAACTTTTGTTATAAATTGTCCCATGATTGAAGAAAAGCAGGAGGTTCCTGTTCAGATTCGTGCAGCAAATGGTGAATTTTGGGCATCATGGTAGTGATGCGGTAGCCCCAGTGAGTAGCAAACAGATTCCGGCATTCATTTACAGCATTTTCTCTTGCTGCTAATGTATTTTTTTGATATAACATGATGAAGTCTTCCATGTCCTGATAAATATCTGTAAGATTTTCGGCAAGACTTGCCTTGATAGGTTCGTTTTCATTGATGTACTGCGGATCGATCATCCAGAATTCATCTTTGGTGCCCATTTTTTCTCTCAAAACATAAAAAGTATTTTCCCATTCTTCAGCTGTAACAAAGCGTTCGTTTGCTTCCGGATTTTGAACCGTTACTTCCGGAATCAGGCTGCCTTTCAGATAAAGTAAAGGTCCCATCCTGTAAATGAATTCCAGAACGTCATTAACTGTTTTATTACTCACATTTTGAATAAAATAACAGTACTCGTTGGCAACTGTCAGCATTTCCAAAACCGGTTTGCTGATGGTGATATCATCAATGTAGCTACTCATCAAAAAAGTTTTTGCAAAAATAATGGAATTCTTGAAAGCAATGTTTGGAAAAGGACATTCGGAACTCACTTCAGTCTATGAAAACCAATAAAAAAACCGGCAACCGGGAAGTATGAGAACCTCCAATGGCTACCGGTTTTTCGTCTAAACTAAAACTTACAGATTTAATTCTTTAATAATGTTGTCGATATGAGTTTTTAGCTCCTGATTTACCTTGTCAAAATCTTCTTTTCGTTCCAGCTTTTTCTTCATTCCGAAATAAAATTTGATTTTGGGTTCAGTGCCGGAAGGCCTGACACTTATTTTAGAACCATCTTCAGTAAAGAATTGAAGCACATTAGATTTTGGAAGGTCAATCGGACTTTCAGTACCTGTTTTTACATCTTTACTAGTAGAAGAAAGATAATCTTTGATGGTCACTACAGGAGAATCGCCAAGACTTTTGGGAGGTGTGGAACGGAAATCATCCATAATCTTTTTAATCTCTTCGGCCCCGGCTTTTCCTTTTCTGACAACTGATACAAGATCTTCTTTGTAAAAACCGAATTTCAGATAAAGCTCTTTGAGTAATTCCATCATGGATTTACCCTGATTGGCAGCCCAGGCTGCTGTTTCAGCAATCATCGAACAGGAAATCACGGCATCTTTATCGCGGACAAAATCACCGACAAGATAACCATAGCTTTCTTCACCACCGCCGATAAATGTCTGAATACCTTCATATTTCTTAATGATATCAGCAATAAATTTGAATCCTGTGAGCACATCGTAGTGTTTAACATCATATTCATCTGCAATATTGGAAAGGAGTTCGGATGTTACTATGGTTTTAACAATGTATTCCTTTCCTGTAAGCTTCTGATTTTCTTTCCACTTGTGGAGGAGATACTCTATCAGCAATGATGCTGTCTGGTTTCCGTTCAGCAACACAAAATCATCTCCGTCTTTTACTGCGACACCCACACGGTCGGCGTCTGGGTCCGTAGCAAGTACAATATCAGCATCGATTTCCCGAGCTTCATTGATAGCCATTTCCATTGCTGCATGTTCCTCAGGATTGGGTGATTTCACCGTTGGAAAGTTGCCATCAGCAATCGCTTGTTTTGGAACAATATGTACGTTTTCAAAACCAAATTTTTCCAATGCTTTAGGCACCAATTTGATACCTGTTCCGTGCAACGGGGTATAAACGATTTTCAGTGCTTTCTGTTTCTGAATGATTTCCGGAGAGAGACTCAGTGCCTTTACTTTCTCAAGATAGACTTTATCTACTTCTTCACCAATGATCTCAATCAGATTGGAATTACCGTCAAACTTCACTTCAGAAATGCTAGCAATTTTGTTTACTTCATTGATGACGTTTTTGTCATGCGGACTGATCAGCTGGCCCCCATCATCCCAATAGGCTTTGTAGCCATTGTATTCCTTGGGATTGTGCGATGCAGTGATCATAATACCCCCTTGACATCCAAGATATCTTATAGCAAAAGAAAGCTCTGGAGTAGGCCGGAGGTCGTCGAAAAGAAATACTTTGATACCGTTAGCAGAAAAAATATCCGCTGAAATTTTTGCAAATTCCCGGCTATTATTTCTAGAATCAAATGACACGGCAACTTTGATGGAAACATTTTTGAAGTTTTTCTTCAGATAGTTGCTAAACCCTTGCGTAGCAGCGCCAACAGTGTATTTATTCATCCGGTTGGAGCCGACACCCATAATGCCACGAAGTCCACCGGTTCCGAATTCCAGATCGCGATAAAAAGCATCTGTAAATTCCTGCGGATCACCTTCCATCATTTTACGGACAGCGTTTTTTGTATCTTCATCGTAAGGCCCTTCAAGCCACACATTGGCTTTTTCCAATACAACGGGATCTATATTCGTTTTCATGGTAATTAATTTTCTAATTGTTTAAGAACCAGTTTTAGACTGTCAAGCCAATAAGGTACTTCTACCTGAAAATCTTTTTTGATTTTCGATTTGTTCAGTACACTGTAAAAAGGTCGGCTTGCTTTTACCGGAAAATCTTTTGATTCTATGGCTTTTACTTGGCATTTAATGCCGCTTTCGCGAAAAATCGCCTGTGCAAAATCATACCAGCTGATGACTCCTTCGTTACTGTAATGATAAATGGAAACGCCCTGTTTTATTTTATCTGATGACAAAATATCCAGGATTGCTTTGGCCAGATCCCCGGCGTACGTGGGTGTGCCAACCTGATCGAAAACCACAGATAGTTCTTTTCTTTCGTGGCCTAACCGCAGCATAGTTTTTACAAAATTATTTCCGTAGGAAGAATAAAGCCAGGATGTTCTGATGATCAATGCGGTATCTGCAAAGCCAAATACCGCTTTCTCCCCGGCCAGCTTGGTTTTTCCATACTCAGAATTCGGGTTGGCGGCATCAAATTCCGAATACGGTTTGTGATTCTTTCCATCAAAAACATAATCAGTGGAAATGTGGATGAAAGGGATTTCTTTTTTTGAGCAGGCTTTTGCCAGATATACCACCGAAGCGGCGTTAATCAACATGGCAAGTTCGGGTTCGTCTTCGGCTTTGTCAACAGCAGTATAGGCGGCACAATTGATGCAAAAATGGAGATCTTCCTTTTCAAAGAAAGTGTTGATAGCATTCTGATCTGTAAGGTTCAGTTCATTAATATCTGTATAAAGAAATTGAAAATCAGTATACTTTGAAGAAAGCGCTTTGATTTCTGATCCTAATTGCCCATTGCTGCCGGTAACTAATATTCTCTTCATAAAAACTACAAGCTTGAGTCTGATTTTAACAGTTGGTCGAAATATTCAATGGTTTTGACCAGCCCCTGTTCCAAAGGAATTTTTGGTTCCCAGTTGAGCTTTTCTTTTGCCAGACTGATATCGGGTTTTCTTTGCATCGGATCATCAGAAGGCAAAGGCTTGTAAACAATTTTAGATTTGGAACCCGTCATGTCAATTACTTTTTCAGCAAGTTCTAAAATTGTGAATTCGCCAGGATTCCCTGTATTCACAGGTCCTATAAAATCGTCACCGGTAGCCATCATTCTTATCATGGCTTCCACCAGGTCATCTACATATTGGAAACTACGTGTTTGTTGTCCGTCGCCATAGACTGTAATATCCTCACCCTTAAGTGCCTGAACTATAAAGTTGGAAACAACGCGCCCATCGTGCGGATGCATGTTAGGACCATAGGTGTTGAAAATTCTGATAATCTTTATCTTAACATTATTCTGAAGATGATAATTCATAAAAAGTGTCTCAGCAACTCTTTTCCCTTCATCATAGCATGATCTGGTTCCGATTGGATTTACATGTCCCCAATAACTTTCTGTTTGAGGATGCACCTGTGGATCGCCATAAACTTCACTTGTCGAAGCTTGCAAGATTTTGGCACGAACTCTTTTCGCCAGCCCCAGCATATTGATTGCTCCCATTACCGATGTTTTTACGGTTTTTATAGGATTATACTGATAATGAATAGGAGAAGCAGGACAGGCGAGATTATAAATCTCATCCACTTCCACAAAGAAAGGGCTTGTAACATCGTGTCTGACAACCTCAAAATATGGATTGTCCATCAGTGGAACGATATTCCTCTTTTGTCCTGTGAAGTAATTATCCAAAGAAATGACTTCGTTTCCTTCTTTTAGAAGGCGCTCGCAGAGATGTGAACCTATAAAACCGGCACCACCGGTAACAAGAATGCGCTTCATACTTGGTGTTTAAAATATGTGATAAAAATGACAGCCTTCTTTAGGCTGATAAATTATTTATTTGGTCAGCTTTTGTCTGCCAATTCCAAGATAGTCAAATCCAAGGGATAACAATTCCTCAGGATCGTAAATATTTCGTCCATCAAAAATTACCTTCCCCTTCAATAATTTTTCGATAACCTTGAAATTAGGGAACTTAAATTCAGGCCATTCTGTGATGACTAATAAACCGTCAGCATCAATCAGTGTTTCGTATTGATCTTCCACAAAAGTAATACCATCGCCCAAAATTCTTTTGGCTTCTTTCATAGCTACAGGGTCATAAACCTTTACCTGAGCTCCGGCTTCAAGCAACTTATTGATTATTACCAATGACGGAGCTTCGCGCATATCATCGGTATGTGGTTTGAAAGAAAGTCCCCAGATAGCAAAAGTCTTGCCTTTGAGATCCCCGTTGAAATATTTATATGCTTTGGAGAACAGTAATGATTTTTGTCTTTCATTTACATTTTCAACAGCTTTCAGAACGTCCATTTCATATCCAACCAAACTGGCGGTTTTAATAAGTGCTTTAACATCTTTAGGAAAGCATGAACCACCGTAACCGGCTCCCGGATAAATGAAATAAGGTCCAATCCTCCGGTCAGATCCTATTCCTTTTCTCACAGAATTCACGTCAGCGCCTACAATTTCACAAAGGTTGGCAATGTCGTTTATGAAACTGATTTTCGTAGCTAGCATTGAATTAGCAGCGTATTTTGTCATTTCTGCTGAAACGATGTCCATGAAAATAACAGGATGGCCATTCATGGTGAATGGTTTGTAGAGGCGTTCCATTATTTTTTGAGCCTTTTCTGAGTCAACACCAACCACTATCCTATCAGGTTTCAGAAAATCCTCTACAGCAGCTCCTTCTTTCAGAAATTCAGGATTGGAAGCTACATCAAATGGAATTTTAACCCCCCTTTTATCAAGCTCTTCCTGAATAGCATTTCTTACTTTTTCGGCAGTTCCAACAGGAACGGTACTTTTAGTTACCATGAGGAGATAATCCTGCATATGTTGTCCTACTTCACGAGCAACCTGAATTACATATTTCAAGTCTGCGCTACCATCTTCGTCGGGAGGTGTTCCTACCGCACCGAAAACAACATTAAC
This sequence comes from Bacteroidales bacterium, assembly GCA_014860665.1. Taxonomy (GTDB): domain Bacteria; phylum Bacteroidota; class Bacteroidia; order Bacteroidales; family F082; genus Sulfidibacterium. The sequence goes on from JACZJI010000123.1 coordinate 9,710, forward strand.
ACCATCAAGGTTCTCGGACAGGTTTGTGCTGAAATGCAGCCTTTCTTTTTCAACATTTCTTTTTACCAATTCTTCAAGTCCAGGCTCATAAATAGGAATAATTCCTTTGTTCAGATTTTCAATTTTTTTTTGGTCAATATCAACACAAGTTACATCAATACCAACTTCTGAAAAACAAGCTCCTGTCACTAATCCTACATAGCCTGTTCCTACCATCGTAATTTTCATAAAAAATTGTTTTATATTTTTTTAAAAAGTTCTCAAATTTAGAAAATATCAATACACATGGATGGAAAAAATCATTTGATTTTATAGGTTAAACCAATGCCAAGTGACTCTTTAAACTGCAGGGCTGTATGTTGCGCAGTTAAAGTGCTTATTCCATCAATAAGTTGGTATTCCGGAAATAAAACTTTTGGGTCGTATTTAAATTGGAAGAATAATACAGTCGCCATATATTGATTAATCTTAAATGTGAAATTATTTTCCCAATCAACGTCCATTTGCCATCGCATATCTGTTTCGGGTTCCAAATAATTGTTATAAAGGTTTAAGTTCGTTTTGTAGTGCACATTCTTCATTAGTTTCGTTTTGTAGGAACAAAGAATGTTTATGCCTAAAAGCCCCAGGTAATTTTTCCCGGGAGAAATCATATTCCCTAAACTGTCGTATACTGCTTTTGTGACACCATAAGCACCTTGATTAGCAAGGTTTTGATTCAGGACAAATGTCATCTTACCCGCGACGGGACTCAGAAACATCTGAAAGTTTTTGTTAGGATTAAAGTTAAAACCTGCCGAAATGGTGAAATATGCCGGGGACATGAAAGCTGAAACCAAATCTGAATCATTGGGATAATTATATCCTTTTGCAAATTGAGACTTAAAAATTGTCATCCCGGTAAAGGACCATTTCTTTGAGATTTTTCTACCAGCTGAAAAAGAAACATCCAGTTTATCGTCAGTTTTTTCAATGTCTTTTTTTATATAACCCGCTATACCATAAGCTAAATGCGCTTCATGCTCAAATGTAAATTTCCTTTTGTGATACTTTAAATGATAATCAACCGTCGCTCTGCCAGCAATAGAACTCTCACCTCCAGTTGCCCAATGAGAAAATGACATCTGGTTCATAATCAGACTGTATTGCCCTTTGTAACTCCACGGTTTGGCATTTGTGGAATCACTGGATTCTAAATTCCCAGCCCAGGCAGATATCCCTGGGAATGATGCCAGAAACACTAACAAAAGCAACTTTCTCAAATCATTATTTATTTAAAGTCAACAAATATAACCCTTAGGAGTATTTACAACAAGCAAGGGCTATTAAAGGCCCTTGCTTGTTTTTTGTTATAGATTTTCAATTCTATTTCTTCAGCCATTTATCCAGCCAGTTGAAGAAAACTCTTTGCCACAAAATGCCATTCTGTGGTTTGAGCACCCAGTGACTTTCATCCGGGAAATAGAGAAATTCTGCAGGGATCTTTCTCAACACGGCAGCATCGAAAGCCTCCATTCCTTGTGTTACTGGAATTCTGTAATCTTTCTGGCTATGAACTATCAAGATAGGGGTATTCCAGTTCTGAACGAAATTTGATGGTGAATTATCATATGATCTTTGAGCAATTTTGTTGTTTTTATCCCAGTATGGACCTCCTAAATCCCAATTAACAAACCACATTTCATCGGTTTCCAGGTACATTGCCTTCATGTCGAAGAATCCATCGTGAGCAATTAAAGCTTTGAAGCGGTTGTCAGCATGTCCTGCAATCCAGTAAATCGAGAATCCACCGTAAGATGCACCCACAGCACCTAGTCTGTTGGCGTCAACGTAAGGTTCTTTCTTCACAGAGTCGATGGCGCTGAAGTAATCTTTCATATTTTGCCCACCATAATCACCACTGATTTCTTCATTCCATTTCGTTCCGAATCCAGGTAACCCACGACGATTAGGAGCTACTATGATGTAACCGTTGGCAGCCATAATCTGGAAATTCCAGCGGTATGACCAAAACTGGCTAACAGTTGACTGCGGACCTCCTTCACAATAAAGCAATGCAGGATATTTTTTGTTAGGATCGAAGTTGGGAGGGAAGATGACCCAGGTAAGTTCTTTTTTGTTATCCGTAGTTTTAATCCAGAACTTTTCAACTTTCCCCATCTTTAATTGATCCAGAATGTCTTTGTTGGTAAATGTAATTTGGCTTGCATTTCCGTTCTCCGCATTCACAGCATAAACCTCGACTGGCATCGACATACTCATGCGGGTTGCATAAATCATATTTCCAGCGGGAATAATAGAAGTGTAATCGTGAATACCCTCGGTTATTTTAGATATCTTACCTTCATTCAAATCCAATTTGTAGATATCATCTGATGCATGCCAGTCGCTAATGAAATAAATTGATTTTCCATTTTCACCCCATACTATTTCGTTTGCATTCTGATCAAAATCTTTAGTGTAATCAGTCTTTTGACCAGTTGCAAGATTCATCACAAAAAGACGGTTTTTATCAGATTCATAACCATCATGTTCCATGCTTTCCCAGGCGAGAAGTTTCCCGTCAGGGGAAAAATTAGGATTGATGTCATATCCCATCATCCCTTTTGTCATGTCGGTTGTGGTTTTAGTATCCACATTGTAGAAATAAATATCTGAATTTGTGGAAAGGGAATATGCTAGTCCTGATAACTTTTTGCAGGTATATGCAATAATTTTTGAATCTGGTGACCAATTAATCTGTTCCAGGCCACCAAAAGGTTTCAAAGGACTGCTATAAGGTTCACCTTTCATAATATCAGTAATGTTGCTAACGGTTCCATTGTTGTAATCAGCAACAAAAATATGACTGTAAGAATCGACCCATGTATCCCAGTGGCGATACATCATATCATTCATAATTCTACCAGTAGTTTTGGGAAGACCGCGGTAAAGTGCACTATCCACCTTTTGTCTTTTAACTTCTGATGTAAACAGAATTTTCTTTTGATCGGGGGCAAATTTAAAACCTGTGATATCCTCATTAAAGTGAGAAACCTGAACCGGATCAGTACCATCTGGATTCATTTCCCAAATCTGCGTGGAGCCACTCTGAGACGAGAGATAATCAATTTTTTTACCATCGGGTCTCCAAACAGCATTGAATTCACTTCCAGGAGTGAATGTTAGTTGCTTCAAATTTTTACCATCCACGTCAATTCTGTACAGTTCACGATTACCTTTGTTTTGTTCCACACTGTAATAAGTTACACCAAAAAGCAGCGTTTTTTGATCAGGTGACAGCTGTATGTCGCTTAGACGTCCTAATGACCATAAAACTTCAGGGGTCATCAGATCGCTTTTTAAGGTAAGATTTGGTTTTTCAATAAGGTTGGCAGTTGCCTTCTTTTCCTGTTTTTGCGGCGTGCATTGCCACAGACTTACCGCGATTAAAACGGAAAGGAGAATTGGAAAATAATTTTTTTTCATGTTTTGATGTTTTTGTTTTTTAAGCCAATGAAAATGGTATTTGGTGAAAAATGGCATAAAAGGCACATTTTCCAACATTGCAGACGATCCTTAACTCTAAAACACTAAATTTATGAGCACACAAAAATAAGGAAACGAGTGGAAATAAAAGAATTTTTAAGGCTTTAATTTAATCAAAACCGGAATTCCACTCAGTTTAACTTTTAACAATCCTTTTCCCTGCGAAAAAGGAATTTCAGTCAGGCTGATTATTTGTTTGACAGTGCTGATTTTTTTGTCGAAATAGATGTCTTCCCATTTTTCTTCTTTATGATTTTTAGAAGTAGGTCGCCACGCAATGATCATTTCATCTCCTATGTCAGGATTTTTTAATAAGTAAGCATAAACCTGCTGATTTTCTTCCAGCACTTTTTCAAAATGATAAGGCCCGATTTTCTGGAGAAGATTTTGAAAAACAGTAAACGAAAGTTTCGGCTTAAATCGAGAGTTATAGGAACCTGTCAGTCCCGAACGGTTATGCAGAAAAGATTTATAAGGAACATTCGCAAAAAAATACCAGTCAAGCTGACGGGCACCCAGTCGCCAAAGAATCATCGCAATGCGGACGCCATAGATGGCCTGCTCCAGCTCAGAAACACATTCAGAATGGGTACAGTCTTCACCACCACCTTTGCTGTCGTAACCGAATTCCGTGACGTAAATTGGTTTTCCGGGCATATTGACATTACGGAAACGAACCAGATTGGCCATTGACCATATTTGCGAACGAGGATCTTCCGGATTTACAGCCACATGAATGCCGTTTTCCTTGAAAACGTAAGAATAAAGATGTGTGTTCAATCCGTCTAAGAATTGGGCCTGCTGGGGACCAATGTAATTTGAGATGTAATTGTTATCGTCAAGAGTGGGATCATAAGCCTGAACAGCGCAAGGAAGGACAGTAATACCGGAAACTGACTTAATGCCTTCGCTCATCCCGAGCAGAATTTTTCGATAAACTTCCGGGGGATAGTTCCAGGGTTCGTTCCCAATTTCAATCGTGTTTATTAGATTGGTTTGATTATAAAAATGTGAAGCGAACTTTTTTCCGAAATTAAAAGCCTCCTGAAACGGATTTTTCCATAATGAATCAGGAAAGTTATCTTCCTTAAAAGTAAGGGCAATGTCAATCTTAAATCCGAATTTTTTCCAGTTTCCATACTCTCTGTCCCAATTTAACCAATGTTTTGCTGGAGTTCCCTGTGTAGCCATTTTATTGAAGTCGGGCAGATTTTGAGCATTTTTCATGTCCCAATCCAATGGATGATAAGTTCTTAACTGGGTACAAACCTTACGGAACATTGATGGTCCCTGTCCGGTTTTTAAAAGATTTGAATATACACTATAACCCCATCCCCAAATAGTGTTAAGTCCAAAAGCATCAGCATATGAAAGCGCTGAAGGTTTGGCTAGAGGAGGCCTCCCGTATGGTCCATAGGGACCATAAACATCAAATTCCCAAAGCTTTGATTTGTCATAATCTTTCAAGGAAAGTGTGAAGATAATTTTCAGATATCTTGCTTCATAAGTCTTGTTAAGCGGTATTTCTAATAAAGGAATTGCCTGAGGATTGAGATTTAAAATTTTTTGCCAGTGAACGGTATCATTACTTATCAGAACATCAATATTCCTAACTACATCCAAATTCAAATGCCTGCTGCTAATCCAGCCGATCGACCTGATTTTCCCAAAATCAAAATTGACCGATTCGGTTGGAAATCCGTTTAAGGCCCCTAACTCAAAAAGTCCGAAACCTTTATTGCTGACGAGCTGTATTTTATGAATTTCTCCCTGTAAGGCTATCTTGAAATTTTTTAGCTGATAATTATCCTGTGTGCTGTAAGAAAATCTTTCTGTCTGGTTTTGTGAATTCGTTACGAAAATCTGAAGACTATCTGATACAGAAGCTTTTATTGTTATTATTTTAAGGTCTGTTGATTTTTTCAATATCAGCGAAAGCTTACCTTCCGTGATATCTGCTTTTGTATTTGTATTTCCATCAAAAGCAGCCTGAGTTTCCTCTTTTGAAAGAGAGGAAGAAAATGTCTCTTCGTTTAACAGATAGTTTGATCCAGATTGTTGGAGATAATGAAACGGTAAAGGATTTCCCGATTCCCAGTAAGTATGAGGATTGCCATCGGTGATGTTCTGAGGATTGGTGCCTGAACTCACAGTCACTTTGGCAGAATAGGGCAGAATAAGGCCAGCATTTGGGTTCCAATTCTGAGAATACAGATAGGTTGCCGAAATAATAAGAAAGGAGATTAAGAGTAGCTTCTTCATGCAAAAGGCTGGATTGAATAATTCTTCTTTAAGGAAGTAAAAGTAAGAAAAGCCACTACGTTTTTACCGTTAGATCAAAAAATTGAGTTATTTTAGTGAAAATGCAATGATTAAATATTTAAACACTTTGGGGTAATTTGTATTTTTGAATGATTTTTAAACCTATACCCATGAAAGAGCTATTTTCCAGTCTACCATTTGTTTTTGGTTTGGTTGCGGCCTGTATTCATGTGCTAACCGGACCTGACCATTTGGCCGCTATCGGCCCTTTGGCACTCAATCGTCGTGTGCGTCCATGGTTACTGGGTGTTTTCTGGGGATCAGGTCATATTTTAGGAATGATGGTTATTGGAATACTGTTTTTCTTTTTCAGGGATTTGATACCTGTAGATAAAATTTCTGCACACAGCGAAGAAATTGTAGGAATTATGCTGATCGTAATCGGTACATGGGCATTTTACAGGTTATTCAGACAATTTCATGGAACACATAAACATTTGCATCGACATGAAAATGAGGATGGAGAATCTTATTTACATATTCATGCTCATGAACATTCATTTCCTTTTGAGAGCCATAAACATAGTAAGTTCCATAAACAAAGTCTTTGGGCTGCCTTGGGTATTGGTGTAATTCACGGATTAGCAGGTATTTCACACTTATTAGCTTTAATGCCGACACTGGCTTTCGGTACAAGGCTAGATGCAGTTTTTTATCTGGTTGGGTTTGCAGTCGGAACATTATTGGCAATGAGTGCATTCTCCATGATTATGGGATTTATCGGAAAATATTCATCATCTCAGAAAAAGGATGTCATTTTTAAAACAATTAACGGACTGGCAGGTTCAATTGCCGTATTGGTCGGTGCTTTCTGGATTTGGCAGTCATGGTAATTTTATTTGGAAAAAACGAAAAATAGAGTTTGTTTTGCCGGCTTTTATTTCGCGGGTGTTTAAAATTAAATTTGATAACAATGATTAAAAATTTGCCAGCCAACACTGTTGAACGGCTCAGCCTGTACAGGAGAATATTACTGAATCTACCGGCTGATGAAAAACCCTTTATCCATTCCCATCGACTGGCTCATTTGTTGAAAATTAATGCAGCTCATGTAAGACGTGATTTGATGTTGATTGATTTTTCCGGCGATATACACAAAGGTTATGATGTCAGGAAATTGATTGATGGTATCGGCGAAGCTATTGACTGTATTTATATTCAGAAAGTTGCTTTTGTCGGGATTGGTGATTTGGGGCGCGCTGTTGCGGAATATTTTAATCACACAGAAACCAGACTTCAGGTAGCTGCGACTTTCAGGTTGGAAGGGGAGGCTCCCGATTTTAAAGATGTCCGCTGTTATCATATTTCTCGGATGAAAGAAATATTGAAAAAAGAGAAGATTGAACTGTGTGTTTTAGCTGTACCTTCTGATCATGCTCAGGAAGTCTCCAAAGAGTTAGTAGATGCCGGTATCAGAGGAATTTTAAATTTTACTTCTGCTCATCTGAAAGTTCCTTCAAACGTTTATGTGGAACAATACGATATGATTTGCAAACTGGAAAAACTGGCTTATTTTACGAATAAGGATCACTGCGGTAATAATTTTGAAAAGTGATAAATTGGCCATCTGAAAAAGAAAAGCTAATAATTAGAATTTGATAATATGGAAACTACAACTCGAGCAATGTTTATCGAACAACAGAAGGCTGAGATTACCGAGCATTTTGTTTACGAACGCCTTGCAGGTTTTAGTAAAGATAATAAGAACAGTAAAATACTTCAAAGTATTTCTGATGATGAGCTGAGGCATTACCATGTTTGGCAGAAAATCACTGAAAAAGAAGTGAAACCAAATAGATTTAAGATTTGGTGGTTTGTATGGCTTGCAAGAATTTTGGGTTTGAGCTTTGCTTTGAAGCTGATGGAAAGCGGTGAGATAAATGCCCAGACTTTTTATGAAAAAGCGGCGAAAGAGCATCCCCAGGTTATTAAAATTCGTGATGATGAAGAAGCTCATGAGAAGGAGCTGATTGGGATTCTGAACGATAAAAGGCTCCTTTACGTAGGAGCCATCGTTCTGGGGCTGAATGATGCTTTAGTGGAACTTACCGGAACACTTGTAGGTTTGAGCTTCGCATTCAATAACAATCTCATTATTGGTGTTACGGGTTTAATTATGGGTATAGCTGCGGCGCTATCAATGGCATCTTCAGGTTATCTGGCTTCGCAGGAAGAAGAGGAAAAAGAAGATGTGAATCCGGTAACTGCTGCAATTTATACAGGAGTAGCTTATCTAATCACTGTAGTTTTATTGGTATTCCCGTATTTTATTTTCTCATCTGCAAAAATTGCAATGGCCCTTATGCTTGTCATAACGCTGTTAATTATAGCTGCTTACAATTATTACATTTCAGTAGCAAAAGAAGTCTCCTTTAAACAACGATTTACTTCTATGGCCTTGATTTCTTTGGGTGTTGGGGCAATCTCTTTTGGTATTGGATTTATGGCAAAAAGCTGGCTCGGTGTTGGAATATAAATTTAGCAACAAATTTCAAAAGGATTTACTAAATAGGCATCTTTCTGTTGCTTATTTTTTCAACAGTGGTGCACTATAAATCATAAAAGTTGGGAAAGCTTTTATTGTTTATAGGCGTGAACACCAAAAGGATTCTTAATGTATTCCCGTAACAGTTTTGCTTCCGATTCGCTGCTTTCAACCACAGCCTTAAGCACATCATCTATGGAAATAATACTGACAATTTCTTCTTTATCCAAGATAGGAATATGGCGAATTTGCTTTTCCACCATAACCTGCATCAAATAGTTGTCTGTATCTTCCATTTTACCTACAAAAATTGAATCGGCAGGCGTCATTAAATCCGAAACCAGGTTGGTACCATCGATAGGTTTACCTGTCTTGTAACATTTATAAAGAATATCCCTTTCGGAGATTATCCCTACCAGTTTGTGGTCAGAGTTAACTACCAATGCAGCGCCATTATTGGTCTCGTCAAGTTTCTTAACTGTTTCATAAACAGAAGAGTTATCCCGCACCGTAATGACATGTTTTCCTTTTTTTTCTACTATTTTTTCTACTAACATAATATTAAATTATTTAGGTGAGACATAGTCGAGATTAGAGAAATACTTCATAAACTGAGTCCTTTCAAAAAGAATGGGCTTTCTAACATTTTTCTGATTTAACTTGCCTATGAAATCATTGGTGTGAATATAACCTTTTTTATCCATCCATTCACTAAGTCGCTCATTCATTTTTTTTACCAAACCTGTACCTTGAGTCAGAAGTGCTGAAACAACTTGTGTAGCAGCTGCCCCGGCGAGCATATCTTTAATCATTGTGTCTCCGTCCACAACGCCTGTAGAGGCTGCCAAATCACAGGAAACGTAAGGTGATAAAATTCCTATCCAACGCAATACATTGCTGTTGTCAGCCGTATGACTATCAAAGGGACGACTTGTCAGGCTTTCATTTTCAATATTAATATCAGCATCATAAAACCGATTAAACAGTACCATTCCCTGAATCCCCGTCTGGCTTAAACGGTGAAGAAAATTGGCCATTCCAGAAAAATAACTTCCAATTTTTATTGAGATAGGAATATTGACTTTTTTTGTCACTTGATCGATTAAATCGAAATATGATTTTTCATAATCGGCTCCAGTGAATTCGATAGACGCTGGCATCAGGAAAATATTCAGTTCCAGCGCATCGGCGCCGGCTTCTTCAACTTTAGCTGCAAAGTCGATCCATTCTCCAGGACTAAAACAATTAATGCTGGCAATAATAGGGATATCCGTTTCCTTCTTAGCTTCTCTGATCAGCGTCAAATACTCATTTACACTTTTTTGTTTTGTGAAATAAGTTGTGAGTCTTTCAATATCGCTATATGTTTCATTGATATTATTGACTTGCAGGGCATCCACATCCATCATTATTTGTTCTTCAAATAATGACTTCAGAACTACGGCGCCCACACCTTCATCTGCCAGTTTCTTAATAGATTTTACATTATCGGTTAGTGGGGAGCTTCCCGCGATAATGGGACTTTTCAATTTTAAGCCCAGATAGGTAGTAGATATGTCAGCCATGATAGTTTATATAATTTGTTAATTATTGGGGAAATCACTTTCCCTGAGATATCTGTCAATTCCGACAGCAGCTTTATGTCCGTTAGCAATACCATGAATTACATCGGGGCCTTGAATAATATCTCCTCCCATGAAGAACCATTTGACCCCGGTCTGGAAATATTCGTCGGTTTCAACCCGACCGCGAGGCCCAAACTTGATATTTTCTTTAAATTCCTCAGAGATGTAGCTGATGTCAATTCCCTGACCAATAGACTGAACAATCATATGTCCCGGATAATAATTTTTGACATCCATCTCGCATTGTGGATTGAATCGACCTGTTTCATCAAATAGGGAGTTACATTTGACCACATGAAGCCCCTGTGGTATGCCATCTTTAATTTCTATAGACTGAGGTGCCCATCCCGGATAAACGGTAGCACCTTCTTCGCGTGATTCTACCACTTCTTCTCTGTCGGCAGGCATATTTTCTTCAGTTTCGAGAGAGGTAGTAATGATATTCACTTTATCGAATTTCTGCATTTGAAGACGTGCCAGTGACCTGGTGATATCCATTGCCACATTTCCACCACCGATGACCACGATAGAATCGGCAACTTCAATTTCTTCGCCAGAAGTAATTTTTCTCAGCATGTCAGTGGAATAGTAAACATGTTGATTATCGGATCCTTCAATGCCTGTGCCTCTTCCCAAATGGAGACCTGTACCAGCAAAAACAGCATCAAAATCTTTACCCAGCTGATCAAGCGTGATGTCCTTTCCTATCCGGGTATTGTATTTAATTTCAACTCCCAATGAAAGGATATAGTTGATGTCTTTATCAATCTGGTCATAAGGAAGACGGTATTCAGGGATGCCATAACGCATCATTCCACCAGCCTTTTCATATTGCTCGAAGATGGTTACCTGGTAACCCATCAGTCTCAGATAATGTGCGGCTGATAAACCGGATGGTCCTGCACCAATGATAGCTACTTTTTTATCATTGACTTCCAAATTATTGGTGTTGAGTATTTCCTTGTATTTGTCTTCAGGAATCTGGTCCGCAATATAGCGTTTCAGCCAGCGAATAGACAAAGGATCTCCTTTATGTCCAATAGAACAAACTGTTTCGCATTTATGGGTACAAATGCGTCCGCAAATTTCAGGCAGAGGGTTGGTTTCGTAAAGAATACGCATACCTTCTTCCATATCATCATTGCGAATGGCCTTGATATATTCTGGAATACCCATATGTGCGGGACAGGTGGCAGTGCATATTCCACATTCAACACAGCGATCAGCTTCTAAAATTGCCTGTTCTTTAGAGAATCCTTTTACCATTTCAATAAAAGAATCATTTCTCTCTTCGGGATGCAAATGTTCCATGGAAACACGTTCCAGGTTATAGAATTCGTAATTGCCCTCTGGTTTTTTCCATCCTTTTTCATTTTTATCCCAGGCTTTCTCTTCAATGCCTGGAGTGAAACGGAATTCTTCAGGATCAGTTGCAATCCATTTATATTCATTAGAAAGCGATAGAGAATTGGTGGTGCACACATCCACGCAAAGAGCGCACCAACAGCAGCGGCCATAATCCACGCGTGGACGTAATCCGCTGTCACCGCTCACAGGGTCTTTAAAAGGCACCAGGTCGATGGCCTCGTTTTCACAAATGGCTTCGCAGGTACCACAACCGATGCACTTATCAACATCGTTTTTATGAAATCCGCGGTAACGGTCTGCCCCCGGACGATCGTTGAATGGGTCGCGAACAGTAACAGGTTCTTTAGCAACTCTTTTCCAAGCGGTGAACGGGGTTAATATATCTTTAATACTCATGAGATGTTGTATTATCTATTCTTGAGACTATCGTCAAAATTCTACCTTTCAATTTCAGGCGGGCATGTTGCCAGAGAAACCATAATTCCGGCTGTGTCCGCAATGTTGGCGTTAATTAATAACTTTTCAAGTAAAGCATTGGCATGTGTATAGCTTGGCCCTTTTAAATTTACCCTGCGAGGCGTATCGCTTCCGTCGGTTACCATGTACATACCATATTCACCACGTGAACTTTCGCATTTTACGTAAGTTTCTCCTTTTGGAATCCTCCAGTGCATTACATTGGGTGTAGGCGCCTTAATTTCTCCTTTTTCAGGCATTTTGGCCATAATCTGACGGATAAGATCAATGGTCATCTTTAAATCATGCCATCTAACAACACTCCTTGCATATACGTCACTTTCTGTTGTGGTATATGGTTCAAAGTCAAGTTCAGCATACTTCAGATAAGGATGGGTTTTGCGGATGTCGCGCATTACGCCTGCGGCACGTGCTGCTGGACCGTATACACCATATCTGTCAATATAATCTTTAGGAATGTAACCTAAACCTTTGGCTCTTTTCTTGAAAACAATATTGTTGAACATCAGATCATTGATGTTTTTTACAAATTCATCTGCCAGTTTCAGATTCTCTTCCAGTCGTTTTTTGAAACCGTCCGGTAGTAATCCACGGACACCACCGGGTAATATATACATGTGATAAACCCTGCCGCCGGTAAGTTCTTCAAAGCGGTCGAGAATTAAATCACGGATGTAGCTTCCCCATTGATAACCCAATCCAAGGGCAAAGGTTCCTGCCTGTCCGGGAACACCACGCAACAAAACTTGTAAGCGGGACATTTCCAGAACGAGCATGCGAAGCCATTGGGCTGTTTCGGGAACTTCAATCCCTGACAATTCTTCCACGCAAGTAGCTAATAAATATTCGTTTGGATCTGGTTCTGCAACGCACAGGCGAACACAAGTAGGGAAGCATTGGATAAACTTTCTGCGCTCCATTAACTTTTCAAATCCGCGATGCAGGTAACCCACATGGGTTTTCGATTCTACAATTTCATCCCCACTTAAAGTGAGCTCCAGAGCCATATTCCCAGTAACACCAGGGTGCTGCGGTCCTTGCCAGATTTTAACGTATTTATGGCTTGATAGGTCGATGATGGGTTTTCCATCTTCGCCTATTTCCGGATATGAACTGCGGTCGTTATTAATCTGAAATATTTTCTTTATGTCCATGCTTGCGCGAATTAATCGTTAGGATAAAGTTTTGATTTCATATAAGTTGAAGGATCGTTAGTTTCACGTCCTGGTCTTGGGAAATAAGTCTCTTCAGAATATTTTTTTGTATCGAAATCTCTCCGGTAAGGAGGAATGTTGTCCCAGCCTTCCAGGATGAAATCTTCGTCAATACGAGGACTTCCCGGAAAGTCGATACCAAACATTTCTTTCAACTCACGTTGATAGGTTTGGATATTTTCCCACAAATGATGAGTACTTTCCATAGTGGCATTTTCCCGATCAATCATGGTTCGAACACCAATTTCCGTGCGTGTTGAAGGATTGTTTAACAAATAAGTCAGTTGAAAATTTCCTTCTTCAATCCAGTCAACAGCCGTTAACAATGTAAGGGATGCGTAGCCCTGGTAGTCACGTAAATAAGTTACGAGAGAAATAGCTTGTAACTTATCCACAGTCAGGAAACACAGGTCATTCCGTCTTGTTTCTTTATCGGTGATTGTGAATCTGGATTCTATATCTTGAATAATTTGTTGCATAGTCTCTTTTATTACCAGTTATAATCAGGCATATTCCAGTCTTTGATAATTTTTTTCTGATTGGCTTTGTACCAATCAAGGTTGCGGATGTACTCATTTGCTTTTTCGGCTTTCCCGGCTTTAATTAACTCTTTCAGTTTTGCAAACCCGGCAAGTAAAGCTTCCGGTCGTGGCATACAGCCAGCGATATAAACATCTACAGGCAGATAATGGTCCAGGCGGTTAATGGTATTGTAACTGTCCCAATACATTCCACCGTTGATGGTGCAGCTGCCAAGTCCGATCACATATTTAGGGCTGGGCATCTGTTCGTAACTCCGGATAGCGCGTTTTAAGGTCTTCACCGAAAGGTATCCAGAAATGATGAATACGTTCGACTGACGAGGTGTGGGGCGCATTTGCACACCATAGCGGTACATATCAAAACGAGGTGTTACCAGAGGAGGGATTTCGATACTTCCACAACCGGTACCAAATCCAAGTACCCAGAGGCTTTCAGCTCGTGCCCAGTTGAGGAATTTTTCAACGGCTCCTGATTTAACTTTATATTCTTCAGGCCTTTCCTGGCAAAAGTAATCATTGATAGGGTCTACTTCAATGAGACTCCCGTCAGGAGCAGTGACTGTTCTTTTTTCGTTTTCCGGTGCGATAAAATTTTTGGTTTTTACTACCGGTATATCCTGAGGTTTGTTTTCTTTTTCCATGTTATAAAAAAATGACAATTGCTAAAATTCCCAAAAGAGTCGGGATCTTTAAAAACCAGCGAACACTTTGCTCAATTCTAAATCTTGGGAAGACCATTCCGACAAATACCGACCAGAAATAGATCAAAAAGGTTTTAACGATAAGCTCAATCCAGTTTGTGGCTCCACCAAAAAATAAGTTCATAAAAAGTGCTGCTTCAGCCACATGTAGAATGGCATTATTGGTGCGCAAGAAGCCTAGAAAAACGCCGTGATATTCTGTCGGAGGGCCAATTGGAATTTCGTTAGGTGCTTGAATCAGATTAAATGGTGAATGTCCGAAAGCCCCTAACAAAGATAGCATTGCTGCTCCTGTTGCAAAGGGATTAGTCCAAACTGTCCAGGTGAAAAATCCGCCTTGTTGTGCTGCAACAATTTGAGAAATTGACAATGTGTGGTACTGAATGGCAATGGAAATTACGGCAAGTGTCATTGGGACCTCGATGGTGGTAAACTGTGCCAGCCCGCGACTGACACCAATGGTTGAGTAGGGGTGACCTCCTTCACCGGCGCCTAATGCCATTCCTAGCATTCCGAAAAGCTGGAAGTACAGAATCAGTACTAAGTCTCCTGAAAAAGAGTAGTTTGACCAATGCCATGACCCGAAGATCATAGGAAGAAATAAAAAGAGGCCAACGCCACCCATGAGCCTGAATACTGGTCCCAGGTAAAACATGGTGCCGTGGCTCACCTGTGATTTCAGTGAATAAAGTTTCGTGAGATCAACCCATGGCTGGTACCAGGGAATACCAATACGACCGGAAACCCGCGCACCAATCCTTCGAATGGTAGAACTCATCAGCATACCCCAGTTGGTCACAATAAATAAACCCAGCAGGGTCCATAGAAACTTTGTGATGCTATAATCCATTTATAATCCTCCTAATGCAATTAAGTAAAACACAACAATAAACAACACAACATGCAGCGCGTAGTTTTGCATATTTCCACTGTAAATCCGTCTTAACCAGCCTGAAAAATCCAACACCATGTCACTTACGTTTTCCCAGAAAGTTTCAACTACGGGTGTCACTAAAAATCCTAAAGCTTTTTTATAGCCGGCATAGATATTATAAGAAACATGAGTTGTTTCAGGGCGGTAAGGCCTTTCAGCGGCATATACTATATTAAATTGACCGATTCTTTTGACTTTTTTGCTTGCGATGACGAGCCATCCCAACAGAAGCGTAAATGCTGTTACAACGACAATCATAGTGGTTGTGCCATCCCAGTAGCCGAGGCTGGTAAAAGCTCTTGTCCCCTGCCAATAAAGACTTTTTGGGAAATAAACTGTCAGCATATTTCCTATCGGCTTTAACACCCATTGGGGGAAAGCTGAGAAAACCATGATTCCGATGATTAAAATATAGGAAGGGATAAGAATCCATGCACTGATTTCTTTCATATTTCGGTGGTTATCTTTTAACTGACCCAGGAAAACAGAATGGATCAGTTTAAATAAATACAGGAAGGCGATAACCCCTGCAAAGAAAACAACTACTCCCTGGAAGTACCATCCTTTCTGAATAACAGCATTGTATAAAAGCCATTTTCCGGCAAATCCTGAAAGAGGGGGGATGCCACCAATGACAATGATTGAAATTAAAACAGCCACAAAGGAATAGGGCATTTTTTTGATCATGCCGCCCATTTCATACATATTGTGTGTTCCCAGTTTTACCACTATTCCTCCAATTACAAGGAACAGGATAGCCTTGAACATAAAGTGGTTAATGGTATATGTAAAGCCAGCCAACCAGCCTAACTGAGTCATCATGGTGATGGAGAATAGGATGTAACCTAATTGTCCGATACTGGAATATGCAAGTAAACGTTTGGCATCTTCCTGGAAAACAGCACCAAGGTTTCCGCTCAAAGCGGTCAGCGCGCCAACCCATCCTAAAACATAGAGCAATTTTTCGCTTCCTGGAGTTCCTGTTCCCATGTAAAAGAACAATAACATCAGACCAAAAACACCTGCTTTAAGCAAAATAGCTGAAACCATAGGTGATACGTCACTTTCTGCTTCACCGTGTGCGCCTGGTAGCCATATGTGCAAACCGAGCGAAGCTGTTTTTGTCATGAAGCCTACAGCAAGAAGCGTATAAGCCAGTGTGGTGAGTTGGGTAATATGTCCTAATGCAGCTAAAGAAATATTTAATCCTGAGGCATAGGCCAATGCAAGACCAAAAAGAATAGCGTAAGCACCACCAATACTAAATAACATATAACTATATCCGTGTGGCATGGAACGTTTTCCGCGAATGATCAAAAAGTAAGAACCGGCGGTCATAAGTTCCCAGCTAAAGAAAAATTCAAGCAGGGTATTTGCTTCTATCAAACCAACCAAACCTGAAAACATCAGCAGAGCCATTGGATAAAATCCCGGACGTTTTCCTTTTTTTGCATAGCCGGCCACCAAAGTCAGAACAGCACCTCCCAGGAATATTCCCGCGAATATTTCCCGCATTAAATCATGTTCAAGTAATGGGAATAAACGAACCATGTACCAGATAATCCCGGCGATGGAGAGCGTGTTTTTAACATAAACCGGCAAAAAGTCCAAAGCAAAAAGTAAAAATACAAATGCCAGCGGTAAGAAGTTAATGTAGACACCACCTTCTGTAAAAGGAGCGAGGTACATTCCCATGAAATACAATAAAATACCCATTAAATAAATCGGGAGATACTTATTCCACTCGAATTTGATGGTAATATCTTCGGGAACTTCCAGTTTGATGGAATATCCCAGCCATTTAAACAAATAAATAGCTTCTGTAAATGATCCTGCAAGTATAGCGGTCATCCAGGCGTATTGTCCGTGGGCAGCAAGCGCCATGATCAGGTTCCATTTTCCAAAAAAAGAAGGAAACGGTGGAAATCCAATCAATGCGAAAATAAACGTACCGAAAAGGAAAAGTAAATAAGGATGTTTACGCAAAGCAGACCACCCCTGGATATTCTTTGATTTAATAATTCCTGAAAGCCAGAATAAACCTGCTTTGGCAGCATAATGGCTAATCAAAATACTAAATCCAATCAGTAAAGTATCTTTTCCAAGGTAAGGGCTTAGTCCAATAATCATAAGAATTAAACCAACCTGTCCAATGGAAGAATACCCTAATAACCGGTTCGGGTTTTCCTGACGTGTTCCCATCAGGTTTGAACCAATAAAAGTGATGGCTCCTATGATAGCAAAATAGGGAAGCCAGAATGAGCCTCCCATTGGCATTAATTTATAAGCCACAAACAATGCTGCTGTAGCTGATCCTGCTGAAATCAAGGCACTAATACCAGGATTAGAAGCAGTATAAACATCAATTCCCCATCCATTGGCTGGAAACGGTTTTAATTCTAATATGATTGATACATAAATGGTGAATAAAGCAATGGCGCCTCCTTTTATGCTCATCAGGTTGGCGGCAATAAGTCCGTCAATATTGAGGGAACTTGCGAAGTAGTAACTGAAAATAATACCGATAAGCAGAAAATTAGAGATAATTCCTGTAGCAATTATGTACTTCATCCCAGCCTGAAACGCTTTTCTTTTGTTGTCCAGAAGGATAAGGCCTCCGGTTGCAATGCTGCTGATTTCC
Source organism: Bacteroidales bacterium (assembly GCA_014860665.1). GTDB lineage: Bacteria > Bacteroidota > Bacteroidia > Bacteroidales > F082 > Sulfidibacterium. The sequence goes on from JACZJI010000123.1 coordinate 27,547, forward strand.
AGAAAAACAAACAAGTTGAAAATGTCACGTGTCATGACAATGACATTAAGACTCATGACGAAGACTATAAAAATGGCCATGCTATTGATGCCGGTTTTTTTCAGAGAATCTAACAGATATATACCTCCAAGTAATCCAACAATATTGATCATTGTTGTCAGAATTGCTTCATTCAGACCCATTTGCAGGTTAATGGCATAAGGCGGAAGGAAACCTGCGGTATAGATGATGTCTGTAGCACGGTGGTTGACCAAAAACTCATAAAGCCATTGTCCTGAGACAAAAGTTATAAAGACAAGCCCTCCAATCATCAGGATACTTCCAAGGCGTGTCATAGAACTTTTTAAAATGCCAAGCAAAAATGCCAGGCCCAATATCACTGCTACTATATAAATTGGTGTTACCATTTTAAATCTTTAAAATTGTTGATGTCCAATGATTTCTTGTCGTGATGTAGTTTGATTGCATAAACCAGCATCAAAGCTGAAACGCCCAATCCGATGACAATCGAGGTTAAAACCAAAGCCTGAGGAACAGGATCGACAACGCTTTTTAATGCATCTTTAGCGGAGATGATATCCAGAATAGGAGCGGTCTTTCCTTTCACGTAACCAATACTCACCATCACTACATTTATTCCAGTATCGAAAATGGTAAAGCCCAGAATAATCTTGATTAGATTTTTTTGGCTGAGGATTCCCCATAACCCTATAAGTACCAATAAAAATCCGGTAATAATAATTATGTATCCCATGATCAGCTATTTTTTTCATTTTGATTATAGGAAATCGTCCCTATGATATTGGATAACTCAGCGCCCACTTTCAAACCAATAAAGATGTAAATCAATGGCAATGCGCCTGCACTCAGCATGGTTCCGAATTCGCCCAGCGGGAGAAAGCGGTTGTCAAGAAATCCACCGGCTAAAACCAATCCCAGAACCCCAAGAACAACAAAAGCAATTCCTGAGATGCTTTCAACAAAAGCAACCAGATTGTGACTTACTTTCATACTTGGATTGGCTAACATCATCAAGAGTACTCCTGATGCTATTACTGCCCCGCCCTGGAATCCTCCACCAGGAGTCAGGTGGCCATTGATGAATATGTATATTCCTACTAGAAAAATCACCGGAACGATGATCTGAGAAGAATAGATTAGGATTTCGCTGTTTGGACTGGTAAACCTATCAGATACAATATCTTCTTTTCTCACCTTAAGGACAAAACTAATGATTGATGCAGCTAAGAAAAGAATAGTAACTTCCCCAAGCGTATCAAATCCACGATAAGTGACTACGATGGCAGAAATAATATTCGCTGCACCTACCTGTGTAGCCGCATTTTCTGCATAATAAGCTCCTAATTTATTATTCAGCTCTGTAGGCACATGATAAACCTGGAGTAGATTGAAGAAAATAAGTCCTACTCCGGCCAGTAATCCAATTATTAAAATTTTCTTAATCATGGTTCTGACGTATTTTATTAAGTGCGTAAAAGAAAATGATGGTGGTCAAACCACTGCCTATGGAGGCTTCTGTAAGTGCTACGTCGGGTGCGGCCAGCAACAGAAATAAAATCGAAGCAGTTAAACTTACCAAACCTGAGGAAATTACAGCAATGGAAAGTTTTTTGCTGTGGATAGTCATGAAAGCGCCGACGAGGGTCAAAACACTTAAGACAATAGCAATAGCAACAATCATATTTTGTCCTCCTCTGTATTAGTACTGACTTTTCTCAAATGTGCTCTACGTGACGGATCTTCGTTAAGACTTTCATTTAACTGGTCCACCGTGGTTTTTCTGGTTAACGGAACTCCTGTAAAATAAGCAGCTCTGGCAAGTACGTGGGATGATATAGGGTTTGTAATCAGTACAAAAAGTATCAATATCATGAATTTACCAAACCAACCCGGGAAAAAGAAAAACAAGCCTGCCAACGACAGGATGGTTCCCAGTGTGGATGCTTTTGTCCCGGTCTGTATCCTGTTATAGGCATCTGGCATACGAAGCAATCCTAAAGAACCCAAAAAGAGAAAAATAGATCCTCCAATGGCCAATATACCTCCGGTTATTTCAATCCAATTATTATCCATAATCAATTATTTATAATCCTTTTTCAATATAGCGTGCTACAATTATTACCCCGATAAAACCCAGAATTCCATACACCAGGGCTATGTCCATGTATATAATCCGCTGACTCAGGGCCGCAACGTAGGCAATCAGAGCAATGCCGGAAACAGACATGACATCGAATGCGATAATTCTGTTTACTTTTTCGGGTCCGAGTATAAACCGGATCAGTGATACCAATAAGCTCAATAAGGTTATTGATATTGCGATGTCTAACAATATTTTAGCCATACATTACCTCCAGATATTTTTCAAACTGTCTAACAATGAGTAAGGTGTTTTGTTCCAGATCAGTGGATTGTACGTCAATCCAATGGATGAACATAGAGTCGCCTGATACTTCAAGGGTAAAAGTTCCTGGCGTCAGTGTAATGGCATCAGCAAGAATGATACGACCAATCTTGGACTTCAGCTTTGTTTTTACTTCCACAATTCCAGGATTAATGGGAAGTGAAGGAGCCAGAACCCTGTATGCCACATCCAGGTTGGATTTCACCAGAGCCACCAAAAAAGTAAAGAAGAACAATACGGAATAAAGCAAGGCTTTTGGCGTTAACCTTAACTGCGTAAAAGCTTCGCATTTACCGCAAAAAAACGCCGGTAATACCAGACTGATTACTGCTCCGGAAATGATCACCTGCGTTTGCAGGCTGTTGTTTAATAACAGCCATGTTATAAACAGTGTGATGATCATGATAAGGTAGTTTTTTGATTTCATCAGGCACTCAAAATTTGAGTTAATTTTTATAAAAATTTTGCCGGTAAAAGTATCTTAACCTAAGGTAAAGGGTAAAAAAAGGTTGGCTTATCTAAACTTGTTTCGAACCAAAACTCATGCATGAATTTTAGCAGTTCGGATAACTTTTGTTATCTCTAATGTTAATTGAATTTATATCCAATGTCTATTCGAAACATGATATATGTTATGTTTTGGATTGCCTGATGAATAATTTTCTACTTTTGCAGCATCAAGGAAAAAAGAGGAAAAATATGTCGAAAGCACCTGGAAGCGAGAGTTGTATTGAGTGTAAGAATAAATCAGGCTGTTTTGAAAAATTGACTGAAAAAGAGCTTCAGCTAATTAGTGATTCAAAGCTGCAAATCAAATTTAAAAAAGGAGAAATCCTGCGAAAACAAGGTTCGTTTGTTTCAAGTGTTCTGTTCTTAAAAGAAGGATTTGTAAAGGTTTATAAGGAGTTTGATCCCCCTGGTCAGAATGCAATCGTTCATTTTCATAAACCCGGAAGTTTAATTGGGTTGATGGACATTTTAGGAGATAACAGTGTGAAACATACGGTTGTTGCTTTGACTGATTGCCAGGTGTGCTGCATTAATATTGGATTGTTTGAGAAATTACTCGAAGAAAATGGAAAATATGCTACCGAGGTAATCCGGTCCATTAATCGCATTTCGAATGAACTTATTGATTATCAGTTAGAAAATAATCACAAACAGCTTCATGGACGTGTAGCTAAAGCTTTCCTTGTGCTGGCCGAACAGGTTTTTATGTCAAAGACTTTTGGTGTATATCTTTCCCGAAACGATATTGCGGAATTTACCAATATGAGTTCCATGAGTGTAGTCAGGATTTTGAAAGAATTTAAGGAAGACAAACTAATTGATGATAAAAACGGTTATATCAAGTTGTTGAATGTCGAAAAGCTTGAAATGATCAGTAAATTAGGTTAGTCTCCTTTCAGCCTAAGTGATACTTTACCTCTCTGATTTATTTTTATTTACATTCCTCTTGGGTCAGGTTGAAAAGGCATCTTAGCCATTTTCTGAACTTCGATGGAAGCATAACCGAAATCGTCTACTACTTTGCCCAAAATAAGATAGATGCCATCTCCGCGAAAGGGGTAGGAACGAAGTGAATCCGGCAAATGAGTTGTATCGAACATTTCACCTTCATCGTCGAGAAAGGTTCCAAAGTTCATGGTTTCTTTTCTCACAGTTCTTACATATTTAATATGTACAAGCAATCCCAGCATACGGACAACTTTTCCGGTATAATTATTCATGTTCCGTGCTTTGACGATACTTCTGAATGAAGTCTGTAGCATATCAAAATAACTCATGCTGATGGGAAACCTAAGCAATTCGATTTCGTCATAAGCATCTTCCAGCAGTTTACTTTCCAGGACAGGCATTTTATAAGTTTTAGTCTCTTCATGAAATAACCATTGTCCTTTGGGGCGTTTTACTTCTGTTTTTTGCAGCGAATAAGCTTCCCAAAGCAAAGCTGGTTTCGTTTTCCCGGTGAACCGGAAAGCTCCTGAACGGATGAGAAGCACTAGCTGTTCTATGCCAGGTGAAACTCTTCGTATAAAGTCTTCCACATTTTGAAAATGACCATTCTTCTCTCGTTCTTCCAACAATTTCTCGGCCGTCTTTTGTTCCAGATTGGAAAGATGGATAAAACCGGTAAAAATATCTTTGCCTTTGATATTTGTTTTATAATCACTGCGGTTGACACAAGGCAGATGAATATTGCCACCTTGTCTGCGAGTTTCATTAAAATAAACCCAGGTTCGGTAAAATCCACCAAAATTGTTGATTACTGCTACCTGGAATTCCAATGGAAAATAAGATTTCAGATACAAACTTTGAAAGCTTTCTACCGCATAGCTGGCAGAATGGGCTTTGGAGAAGCTGTATCCGGCAAAACTTTCAATCTGTCGCCACACTTCTTTGGTGATACTTTCAGGATAGCCGCGTTCCCTGCAATTACTGAAAAATTTGTCAACAATCTGTTGAAATTCAAGCTTGCTGCGATATTTACCACTCATGGCACGCCGCAACACGTCGGCGTCAGCCAGGTCGAGGCCGGCAAAATGATGACACACTTTCAGCACATCTTCCTGATAAACCATCACACCATGTGTTTCTTCCAGTTGTTCTTTCATTACCGGGTGAATGTATTTGAATTTGTCAGGATTATGAAAACGATAAATGTATTCTTTCATCATCCCTGAGCTAGCCACACCGGGACGTATTATGGAACTGGCAGCAACCAGCGTCAGGTAATCATTGCATTTCAGCTTTTTCAGTAGTCCTCGCATGGCAGGGCTCTCGATGTAAAAGCAACCGTTGGTCTCCGCTCTTTGAAGCTGTGCTTTTATTTTTTCATCTTCTTTAAGCAGATCCACTCTGTGCACGTCAATATCCTTCCCTTGGTTTTTACGAACCAGTTCAGCGGCTTCCCGTATGTGCCCGATACCGCGCTGGCTCAGAATATCCAATTTTTCTAATCGAATGGATTCAGCCACGTACATGTCCCACTGGGCTGTAGGGAATCCTTTAGGGGGTAAATCCAACGCAGTGTAACAGGTAACAGGCTCCTCGGAAATTAAAATACCTCCGGCATGAATGCTGCGCTGGTTAGGAAAGTCGGCCATCATCATGGCAATATTATGAATGTGCTGGTTGATCCTGTTTTTGTGGCCTTCCTGTTCCGGATATTTCGAAAGTAGATCTATTTCTTCTTTTGGAAGTCCGTGTACTTTTCCTAATTCGCGATAAAGTGATTTGCCGCGAAACGTTACTGATGTCCCCAAAAGAGCAGTATGGCGCGCTCCATAACGTTTGAAGATATATTCCTGCACTTTCTCGCGGTCAGTCCATGAAAAGTCAATGTCAAAATCGGGTGGGGTAGAGCGTTTGGGATTTAGAAACCGTTCAAAATGGAGATTTAAATCAATGGGGTCAACATCAGTGATTTTCAAGCAGTAAGCTACGATGCTGTTAGCACCGCTTCCTCGGCCTACGTGATAGAAATCCTGCGACATAGAGTAGCGGATGATGTCCCAGGTGATAAGAAAATAAGCCGAAAATTCCTGCTTGTGGATAATGTCCAGTTCTGTGCGAATGCGGGTTTCTGCTTTTTTGTTTTGTTTTCCATAACGGTAATGAAGGCCTTCTAAAGACAGCTTTTCCAGTAGCGCTTTGTCGTCGTTGATATTTCCAGTAAAAGTTCGTTTGTTTTTGGTGCTTTTGAAATCAAAACTTATCCGGCATTCATCCATAATTTGCCGGGTATTTTCTATGATTTGCGGATAAGATTCAAAGGCTTTTAAAATTTCAATTTGAGGCATAAAATATTCATCTTCATCCGCAATCATGCCCGGTTTTAAGTGGCTCAGAAGCAAATTATGATCAATGGCACGCAGGTTTTTGTGCAGATAAAAAGTCTTGGAGTCGGAAAATGTAACAGGTTGCCGGATGACCATCTTATTTAACAAAGTTTGTCTGTTTAGCCGGAGTAGTTTACCGGCTTCTGAAGGTTTTACTCCGATAAACTCATAGATTTTCAGTTCTCTGTTTATCGTTTTTCCGAAAGGATAAATCACAAAAACATTTTGAAAATCAGGAGCCAAAGTCTGTAATTTTTGCTCTCCCAGATTGATGGCGCTTCGGTATTCGTTCAGCTCACGAAATCCTTCATTGTTACGTGCAATCCCGATGAAAATCAGCGTATCTTCTTCCCGGAACTCCATGCCACCAATGGCTTTCAATCCTTGTTCGTTGCAAGCTTTTACAAAATCAATCATTCCAGAAGAATTATTAATATCGGTCAGTGCCAGCGTTTGCAATCTCATTTGTTTGGCCTGGCTTACCAGTTCTTCCATGGAAAAAGTGCCATATCGTAAACTATAGTATGAATGACAATTCAGATACATTTTTTAAACTTTAGCTTTAGCGGTTGGCATTGGTAAGTCACAATGTCACTTTGTCCCGTTTTTAACTTGTGGTCTTTTTTTCTTTAAAATTTTGCCTTTAACCTTTAAACCGGCATTCCAACTGCTCTTTGTACTGCTTTTTTTCCGAACCTTGTCCTGATATGATCCATGGCCTGATAAAGATTGGCCAGTTGAGGTTTGTCATCAAAAAGATCCAGTTGCTGACTTCCCCCGACCAAATGGCTGAATCGTACGCCAATGAGGCGAATCAACATTCTTCTTGTGTATAGGTTTTGGAAAAGCTCCAGTGCTTCTTTTATCAGGATATGATCAAAAGCGGTATAAGGAAGCTGTTTTTGCAGGTTGTGGGTGTCGAAATTGGAATACCGTATTTTAACAGTGATGCACCCCGTGAGTTTCTGTTGTTTCCGCATCTCGAAAGCGATTTTTTCTACCATCCCGATAAGGATATTGCGAAGCTGGGTTACATCAGTGGTATCCTGGTCGAAAGTACGTTCGGTACCTATGGATTTGCGCTCAGAATACTGAACCACCGGCGTGAGGTCGATTCCGTTAGCTTTCTTCCAGATGATTAGTCCGTTTTTTCCTAATACCTGTTCCAGTAATTCAGGAGGCATCATGCTGAGTGTATTGATGTTGGCAATGCCCATGGAACGAAGTAACTGATAATTTTTCGGTCCGATCATGGGGATTTTTTTGATGGAAAGTGGTGAAAGAAATGTTTTTACACGTTCCTGAGGAATATACAACTCTCCATTAGGCTTGGCTTCACCTGTGGCAATTTTTGAGATGGTTTTGTTTGTGGATAGTCCGAAAGAAATAGGTAGCCCTGTTTCTTTCATGATTTTCTGGCGAAGCTCATGCGACCATTTCAAACTTCCAAAAAAGCGATCCATACCTGTAATGTCCAGGTAGTGTTCGTCTACGGAAGTTTTTTCATAGACAGGCGCTTTTTCAGCAATGATTTCAGTGACAATTCTGGAATATCTGGTGTATAAATCCATATCGCCGTGAAGAAAAATTGCGTCGTGGCATAGTTGTTTTGCCATGCGTGCGGGCATGGCCGAATGAATTCCGAATTTACGCGCCTCATAACTGCAACTGGCCACCACACCGCGATCAGAAAGCCCGCCGACAATTACCGGTTTCCCGATAAGTGATGGGTTCCCCAACCGTTCTACCGATACAAAAAATGTATCCAGGTCAAGATGCAATACCGTCCTCTCACTCATTTTGTTAAATTTTTTAGTTAAATACTTGACATTTCAAAATGTTTATGTATTTTTGATTAAAAAATGATCATAATATTGATTACAATATAATCATTTTATGAGTACAAAATCAAGTAAAATGAAAAATATTGGTAATAAAAAGAGTGTAGAGGTTTGTTTTCGTGAGTGTTAATACTTAATGCTTTATCTTCTTATGAATAATAACATCAAAAGTCAATCATATGTTCTTTAAAGAAAACATTAAACTATTAAGGAAACGTAAAGGGCGCACTCAGGATGAGGCTGCCTTTTCCCTTGAAATGAAACGTTCTACACTGAGCGGCTATGAAAACGGGGTGGCTCAACCTAACATGAATGCATTGATGCAATTCTCTGAATATTATGGTGTTGCCATCGATACACTGGTGAAGGTAGATTTATCTTCACTTTCCGAAAGCCAGTTATCGCAATTAGAGCGCGGGTATGACATATATATAAAAGGAAGCAACCTCCGGGTTTTGGCTACCACTGTTGATCAGGATAATGAAGAAAACATCGAATTGGTGAACGAAAAAGCCAAAGCCGGTTATGCTGCCGGATATGCCGATCCTGATTACATCAAGGTTTTGCCGACATTTAAACTGCCGTTTTTGTCCAAACAGAAAAAGTACCGTACTTTTCAAATCAGTGGAGACTCTATGCTACCCATTCTGGATGGTTCCTATGTAACCGGTGAGTTTGTGCAGGACTGGAATTTTGTGCGGAGTCACCATGCATATATCGTACTTACAAAAGAAGATGGAGTGGTATTTAAGGTATTGGAAAACAAAATTAAAGAGTCCGGAAAATTTATTCTCCACTCTCTGAATCCGTTGTATCTGCCTTATGAAATGCCTGTATCGGAGATTGTCGAAATCTGGAAGTTTGTCAATTACATCAGCTCGGAAATTCCTGAAGCCAATAAAGAAAAGGATCAGCTGATGCAAGAGGTGAAACAGTTGAAAGAACAGGTGAGAGCCATCCAGATGAAACTGAATTTGTAGGTTATATTCCGAATTTGTTTTGAATGAAGTACGCCATCATCGATATTGAGACGACAGGATTGAGCCCTAAAAATGAGAAAATTACCGAGATCGCTGTTTTTATTCATGATGGGACGCAGATTGTTGATGAATATGCAACATTGCTGAATCCTGAAATGAAAATTCCTTATCGTATCACACAACTGACCGGAATTACAAATCAGATGGTGGAAGCGGCTCCCAAATTTTATGAAGTGGCCAGGAAAATTGTGGAAATTACCAGTGATGCTGTTTTTGTGGGACACAATGTTCGGTTCGATTACGGATTTCTTCGCGAGGAATTTCTGAGACTTGGCTATAATTATGAAAGAGAAACTATCGATACTGTAAAAGTAAGTCGTAAGCTGATTCCGGGTCAGCCTTCGTACAGTTTGGGAAAATTGTGTCGTAATCTTGGAATTAATAATCATTCGAGACACCGGGCAGAAGGCGACGCATTAGCCACAACGAAACTATTTGAATTGCTGCTGTCCTTTGACAAAGGCCTTTCTGTAAAAAGCGGGAAAAGAGCCGGAACCGAAGTCAACCGGGATTTGACAGAAGGACTTCCTGAAAAAACCGGAGTCTATTACTTCTATGATAAAACTGACGAATTGATTTACGTTGGAAAATCAGTAAATATCAAAGAACGGGTTCTTTCGCATTTGAATAATAATCAGGATCACAAAGAGCAGGAGATGAAAAATCATCTTGCGAGAGTGGGTTACGAAGTTACAGGAAGTGAACTTGTTGCTCTCTTACTGGAATCTGCGGAAATCAAGAAGAATCAGCCTTTGTATAATCGAGCCCAGCGTCGCACCTATTTCAATTTCGGATTGTATTCCTTTAAGGATGAAAATGGTTATCTCAACCTGAAACTTACGAGAATTATTGATGGTACAACCCCTCTTTATACTTATAGTTCATCCCAGGAAGGAAAAGAGCATCTGCACCAGCTTACTACTCAATTTGAACTTTGCCAGAAGCTGACAGGACTTTACGATTCACCTGGAAGCTGTTTTCATTATCAGATTCATCAGTGCAAAGGAGCATGTATGGGTGAAGAAGTTCCGGAACAATATAATACAAGAGTGATGGATGCTTTGGAGAATTATCATTTTCAGGATCAAAATTTCTTTCTTTTTGATGTTGGCAGAGATGAAAATGAACTTGCGGTGATAAAAATAGAGAACGGCAAGTACCAGGGATTTGGATATGTGGAGAAAGGATTTATTTTACATGAAAGAGAAATGCTTCATGAAAGTATTGTATCTCAGAATGATAACAAGGAGGCGAGACGTTTTATTATTTCCTATATGAAGAAACCTGGCAATAGCGACAGGGTTTTGAAATATTGAAAAATAGAATGATTCAAAATTTCATAAAGAAGGTCTGTAAAGAAAGAAAATTTATTTACTTTTGCGCCCTCTGGAGAGATGGCAGAGTGGTCGAATGCGGCGGTCTTGAAAACCGTTGATCTTCACGGATCCGGGGGTTCGAATCCCTCTCTCTCCGCAAAACAAAAACCTCATGTGTTAGCATGAGGTTTTTGTTTTGAACCACCCGCATCCGGGATCAGCGCAGTTAATTCCTTACTCCGAAAATAAAAATGGCAAAATGAAATAATCCGGGATTTATGAATAAATTATTTTTTTTGCAGAAAAGATATTGGGATTCAATCCCGTGGGTTTTCATATTTGCCGCAATCAGTCCTGGTTGCGGCTTTTTTTTGTTTGTGATAAAAAAGGCTCAAGCGCATGCTTGCCATAAAAGGTTCTTTTCATAAGCAGCCCATTGCAAAAAAAATGTCAGTACTACGGTACCGACATTTTCTATTTTAAGATAAAATCATTTTACAATATCCTCCAACCTAAGGTAACCATAAATATATTGGATTTCGAAGAAGAGATCGTACCCCCACTGTAAGTCAAACTTCCGTCTGTGAAATCACTTATTCCGCCATAATACTTCACGTCAAGGGTCAGCATTAAAATATCGAGTCCTGCGCCAAACTGATACTGATAATTGACGTTTTTAAAATTATCTGCGGTCAAATAATCGCCCGTTAGGTTCAAACCTTCTGCAGGGCTTACGTTTTTATTAACAATAAAATTAGCCGTTGCTCCACCGAAAATATGCAATTTAACCACTTTAAGATTTAAGAGCTGTAATCCAAGACTCAAAGGAACCTGAATGGCTTTTAAATCAACTTTTTGCTGAATGGTAGCATGGCTAAATTTAAATGTATTTCCTTGCGTAAGGTAGTTTAACTCAGGTTGCAAGTAAACTTTATTTCCAATGCGTGCGAATATTCCTATCACAAAATTGTTATTCAAACTGGACTGAATGTCGACTCCTTTTGTAGTAAGATTTGATGATGTATAACCAATCTGTGGGCCGATGTGAAACTGTCCGTACATAACAGCTGACATCAGCACTGCGGCTATCAGTAAAGTGAATTTTTTCATGTGAATTAATTTTAATTGTGAATATATTTTTTCGATATAAAGATACTTTCCTTTAACTATTAATACATTACACAATTCCTGATCAAAATTGCAAAATTCACACATATAGAGTCCATTGCGTGATTGCTCTGCTCTCGCAAGTGTTCCGAAGAGCCACTTATAAGTTTCATTTTATTTCAATAATTACAAACAACCTTTTACCCCGGCCTGGGATGGCCGAACCCGCAAAGTAAATTCCATCCGGATCATGAATTTTATAGGCCAGACTCATCATTGTTTTGTTCTCCTGGCAGGGAAAAGTTAAAAACTTTATTTATTGCTGCTCACAAGTTATAAACTTGCAAGAGTAGGGGCAGCCACGTGTGGCAATAGTATAAGGGTATATTTTGTTAATTTGCAGAAAAGATATTGGGATTAAATCCCATGGGTTTTCATATTTGCCGCAATCAGGGACTGATTGCGGCTTTTTTGTGGTTTGTGATAAAAAAGACTCAAGCGCATGCTTGCCATAAGATCATGAAACGATCAATTATCCTCTTCCGAAATCCTAAGCGTCATCTTTTTTGTTTGAAGCCGATAGGTGTAAGTGCCCGAATAAGAAGGACAGCAATGCGCATCTTCATTTGTGTACAAACGAAAGGTACCGGTAATGCCGTTATGATACCCGGTAATCGTGGTGGTGGTTGTCATATAATCACTGGTGATGGCCTTCAGATCCGGGTCTGTTTCTTTCATTCGGTTGTACTCAGCCTGAATGGCATGAATGATTTCCTCCATTACATTGGAATCTGCAGTGCTATCCGAATAGATAATCTTTGCATAAGTTTGAGTACCTCCGTTGTGCCCGGTGCAGTTGACTCCCTGAAAGTATAGCAATAGATCTTTTTTGTGGTCGTTGTTCAGGTCGAACCATACTGTTTTGATTGCTTTATCGTCGGCAGGTAAGCCGTCCAGCTGACCCGGATTTGCTTCTCTCCACTTTTGCGCTTCGGGAGATGCCATGCTTGTGTAATCGCAGGGTGGCCCAATTTGTTTGGCAGCCAGTAACTCCTGTTTCCATGTATTAATGGCTGCTTTCACTTCCTGTTGGCTGCTTTGTTTTGTACTTTGATTACAGGCAAACAAACCAAAGAGCAATAGGGGTATGGTAAGGAATCGTATACGCATGGTTGTAATTATTTGTTGTCCGTTTTTTCTGTAAGGGTTTCTATTTTGGCATTGAGTGTGTACTGCTGAATTGTTTTTACTTTTCGACAGTGCAAGTTAAAACTTTATAGATTCGCACAAGTTATAAACTTGCGCGAGAGGGGAAAAACCAGGACGAGCTCCGGGGGGTTCGAATAAAGAGATTTTACCTGTTTTGGCTTAATGTGTTTTTATCTGAAAGGGTAAAAGAAATGTAAAAATGCTTCCTTTATCTACCTCACTTTCAACCCAAATTTTACCCTTATGTTTTTCTAAAAATTCCTTACAAAGCACCAGCCCAAAACCTGACCCGGTTTCATTTAATGTACCTTTTGTGGTGTACTTGTTTGTAATATCAAATAACTTCGATGAAACATCCTCAGTCATACCAACTCCGGTATCCGCTACAGAAATGTTTATTCCTTCTTCGATTTCAACACTAAATAGCTTTATACTACCACCTTTGTGAGTGAATTTAATGGCATTGGAAATAAGGTTTCGTAATACAGTTTTTAGCATATTGCTATCTGCATAAAGCACTAAATCAAGCGGTATATTATTACTTATAGAGATGCCCTTACTATTAGCGCTCCCCTCAATCGCGTTAATAATATCTGACCAAATATCTTTAAAAGGAATCTCGCGAGGCTGGAAAGGAGTTTTTTGTGAACGTGTCCATTCTAACAAATCTTCCAAAAAATTATAGGTGTTGTTCGCAGACTCATAAAGCTTTTTAATTATTTCAGCTATCTGCTCGGTTGTATATTCTTCAATATTATCATTTAATAATGCTAAAAACCCAAGCAAGGATTGAAATGGACTTCTTAAATCGTGTGCTAAAATAGATACAAATCTGTCTTTATCAGTGTTGGCAGCAATTAATTGTTTGGTCTTTAGTTCAATTTCTGCTTCCGCCTTTTTTCTCTTCGATATATCACGCGTCACTCCATTTAAACCTAAAAAATTGCCGTTCTCATCGTGATGGGGTGTCGCAGTGGCCTCAACCCAAACCCAGCTGCCATCTTTACATTTCTCTTCCAACTCATAGATGGGAGCTATCGTTGTTTTAATACCAGCTTTTTCGTCGGCAAAGCGTTTTTGTAAATTAGCGATAAGATGGTCAAACGTACCTGGTTTTAGTATATCAAAAAGGTGCCCACCTAGTACCTCTTCTTGTGTATATCCACGCATTCTTTCATCAGCTAGACTAATATAGTCGCAAATTAAGTTTGTATCCACGTGCCATATTACATCGCTTGAGTTCTCAGCAATGTAGCGAAATTTGGCCTCGCTCTCCTCCAATGTTCTTGCAAATGCCTTAGCTTCGGTAATATCATTAAGGAAGTTTAAAGTTGCCGGTTTGCCCTGCCAATCTATTTTCCTACCATATACTTCAACCCAGCGAATGGTATTATTACTGTTTAATATTCGTATTTCATATTTGGATTCAGGTGCTTCGCCTTTCAACCTTTTTTCGTAATTATGTTTGGTTAGCTCACGATCTTCCGGATGTATTATATCTAAAAATGGTGTGTTTTTAAGTTCATCCTCACTTCTGCCGGCAATTTCACATGTTTTGGGATTTACTAAAGCCAAATTAAGGTCCTGGGCAATAACTACGCCCTCATTGGCTAAATTAATAATAAGCTGGAGGCGCTCTTCTCTTTCGTGTAAAGCTTCGTTTTTAAGGTTAATACTTTTCGTTTTCTTCTTAATTTGTTTCCGTAGCAAGACCACCCAAATAAAAACAAGCGCAAGCACTAATAATGCTATTAAGAAAGAAATTAGAATCAGCCTGGAAATTCGTCTGTATTTATAATTGTCTCTTTCATAAATTGCCCATTTTGCCTGAATTTTTGCCAATTCACCATTATTGCGTAATTCTGATATGCCTTTATTAAGAACACCCAACAAATTTGAATTTCCTTTTTTTACAGCAAAACAATAAATACTGGGAATTAAAGGCGGCCCTTTAATTTCAATGTTTTTATACTTATGTTTCATTATCTCATCCATTCCCAAAGAATAGGGTGCTATAACATAATCGGCTTTTCCCGATTCAATGCCAGCTATTGCTTCGGGAAGCGATTTTGCCTCGATATAATTGTGGAAAAGTCCATTTGGAATGAGAAATCTCTCGATGGAGATGTCTCCTTTTAATACCATTAACTTATAATTATATAAGTCTGAAATGTCTTTAAAATGCAACTTTTTACGAATAAAAATAGAGTAATATTCCGTTTGAACGGGGTGTGAAAAATCAAGCAAACGCCCTCTTTCATTTGAAAAGATAACTCCTGCTAAAATGTCGGTATTTCCTGTTTCCAGGTCATTAAATGCGCTGTCCCATTGGCTAAGTTTATACTTAAATTTTATACCGGTTTCAGCCGAAATAGCATTTAATACATCAATATCAAAGCCACGAGCATTTCCTGTTTTATCAATATATGTAAAAGGAGGGTAGTTAAAATCTCCTCCTACAACATATGTTTTTGCCTGGCCATAGCCAGGCAGCAACAAAGCTGTGAAAAATAAAATTAGTAGATATTTAATTGCTGTCATTGCGTAATTGTCTGGGTTTCATATTTTGCTACACGTAGTTTTATCTTCATTCCTGAATGCTTTTTGAATTCGGGTTGCAGACCCGAATAAGCTGGGTTTCTATTTTGGCATTTAGCGCACATCGATGAATTGTTTTTACTTTTCGACAGCGCAAGTTAAGACTTTATAGATTCGCGAAAGTTATAAACTTGCGCGAGAGGGCCTGTGGATTTTTCAACCTTTCAGGTCCGGGGCGACCTGAAAGGTTTTTAAGTTCAGTTGCAAATTATTTCAGCTCATCAGTAACAACCTTGTACGAGGGGGGGATTCATTGAAGAATGACTGATGACTTTATTTTAATTTATCTATTACTTCAAGCATTTTTTGAATTCTCTTTTTTGAATTTATTTTCATGAAAGGCCTAAAAATAAAATACATTCCTAATGTAAAAAGAGCAATTC
>JACZJI010000124.1 GCA_014860665.1 Bacteroidales bacterium
ATGCGTGACTGTATGGAAAGAATATTAAATGACGATTTATCATTAATATCATTTGAGTTTATATCTAAGTTTTCATTCTGGGGATATAAAAGAAAATGGCCTTCCCTGATGGTTACTGATTGTCTTGAATCATAAAAAAGATCCGTCTTAACAAATCCCGAAAATGAAATTCCAAAAGCTTGTTTTTCTGTTTGGGCAGCAAGTGAGGATGATATTAAACAAAAAAGAAGTAATGCTTTTTTCATACTTATTTCCCTTATGATCAATGAAAGTATAGTTGATAAAAAACCCTTCGGGGCTTTGAAGAAGCAAGGCAACATCCAACTCCGAAGGATTGCAAATGTTAATGTTTACTCTGCACCAATACCAAGGTATGTGCGAAGTTTTTCATCCTCAAATTTATCTTCAGCACTTTGTTCTTTAGTAAACTTAGAAACCAAATATCCTGCTAAGAAAGAGGCGGTCATTGATATTAAAGCTGGATTTTTTAATGGGAAAACTGCTGATTCATTACGAAAAATATCAACCCATACTGTCGGGCTTAAAATTATTAAAAGAACAGACAACCCGGCACCGGTAACAATACTTGCAACCGCACCTTTTGTCGTGAATTTTTTCCAGAGAATTGATAACAACAATGAGGGAAAATTAGAACTTGCTGCAATTGCAAAAGCCAATCCAACCATAAAAGCAACGTTCTGTCCTTGAAACGTTAGACCAAGTATAATTGCCAGAGCACCAATTAGAACGGTAGAACCACGAGCAACCTTCACTTCACCTGCTTCATCCGTTTTACCTTTTTTTATTACATTCACATAAAGATCATGCGATAATGTTGAAGCACCGGAAAGAGTTAAACCGGCAACAACTGCAAGTATAGTTGCAAAAGCAACAGCAGCAATAAATCCTAAGAAAAATTGTCCTCCTACAGATTCGGCTAATAATAATGCGGCCATATTTCCGCCTTTATCAAAACTGCTTACAACATCCTGTCCAACTAATACCATTGCACCAAAACCAATTATAAAGGTTAATATATAGAAGTAACCGATAAAACCAGTTGCAACAAAAACAGATTTTCTAGCCTGCTTTGCATCAGGGACAGTAAAAAATCTCATTAAAATATGCGGCAATCCCGCGGTTCCCAATATTAAGGCAAGTCCCAAAGAAATCGCATCCCACGGATTTGTTACAAAACCACCCGGCGATAAAACTGCATCTGAATACTTTGCTGTAGCTTGTTCAAATAGAGCAATTGGATTCATTCCAAAATTTGATAATGTCATAATCACAAGAAAGGTAGCTCCAGATAACAGTAATACTGCTTTAATAATTTGTACCCACGTAGTTGCTAACATTCCGCCAAAAAGCACATATGCCATCATTACCAAACCGACAACAATTACAGCAAGAGTATATGGTAAACCAAATAATACATTTATTAAGGAACCTGCTCCAACCATTTGTGCAATAAGATAAAACACAATTGTCATCAACGAACCAACGGATGATGCTATCCTTACTGGTTTTTGTTTTAATCTAAATGCAACAACATCAGCAAATGTAAACTTGCCAAGATTTCGTAGTGGTTCTGCAATTAAAAACATAACAAGGGGCCACCCCACTAAAAACCCAATTGAGTATATCAAACCATCGTATCCCTTTAACGAGACCATGCCAGCTATTCCTAAGAAAGATGCGGCACTCATATAGTCGCCAGACAATGCTAATCCATTTTGGAAACCAGAAATGCTTCTATCTGCCGCATAAAATTCTGATGTTGTCTTGGTTTTTTTGGCAGCCCAATAGGTAATACCTAAAGTGATTGCTACAAAAGTAAAGAAGATTATTATCGAGGCGATATTAACCTGTCCGAGAGTTGTTTGAATAGTTTCCAAAAGCTGTTCTCCTAATATCTATTGAATTGATAATAATTATGAAGACTATTTTTCTAATATTTCATTACGCAGTTCTCGCACAGATTTATCATATTCGCGATTGGCCCACCTTGTGTATATGCCTGTTAAAAGCCATGCAAATACAATAATTCCAATTCCTATTGGTAAACCTAGTGTGATGTGTTCACCAATTTTTATTGCGAGTAGATCTTTATAGAAAGCAATGGTAAGTATAAAACCAAAGTACACAATAAGCATAAGGGCGGTTAATGAAAGGGAAACTTTTAATCTTTTCTTTACAAGTTGTTTAAACTTTTCAGAATCTAGAATATCTTTAACCCGGCTTGCCTGAATTCCCATAATCTCTCCTGTTTTGTTACGATGAAAATATCGGTGCAAATATGCTTATCAAAATTAGAGCAACGGGGCTACAATTCAAATACTGTTGAGAACTTTCGCCATTATGCCACTAATTATGCTTGGTTTTATATTTAATAAAAGTTTGATCTCTAAATTATTACACCCTTAAAATCATTTTTGATCTTAATCCGTAAATCTTCCACAACATCATAATAACTTTTGAGAAGTTGCTTATCAACATCTGTTAGATTAGACGGATTGACGACATTGTTAATTTCAATACTAGAATCATAGCACTCAACCTGGTGCTTTAATCTTAGATGCATTAAGAAATTATAATAGTAGGAAACACTGTTATAAATTTCTTTTGAAAGCACACCCTTGTCATTTATTGCTTCAAGTCTTCGGTAAGTATTTGTTTCATTAAGCCTCTGTTTAATTGTATATATACGTGCAAAATCAATCAGCGGCAAAAGTATAAGTTTTACATCTACAGGCACTTTCAATCTCTGCATATTATCTGGTATGTTTATATTTAGAACGCTCTCGCTCATATAAATAAAAAACGTGCTGTAACTTGCAGTAACATGATGAATATGATTCTGTAGTTGTATTGCCAGTTCCTCATTGCCGTATACACAGCGGAAATCAAAAAAGATTTTTATGTCAAGAAGGTCCTGGGGGCTTGAAGACGTTATCCATTCTGTAAAATATTTTTTCCACTTAGAATATGGCTGACACCACTTATTGTTCCTAGCCATTATGTTTCCTTTGCAATAACGGTATCCTGCGATAGCAAGATTATCGCACAAAATTTCTGCAAGGCGGTTAAAATATTTTTTTACTTCTTCTTCCTTGGCCGGAGAAACATCTTCATAAATAATTGCATTATCCTGATCAGTTGCTAGTGTTTGCTCTTCTCTCCCTTCGCTGCCCATTGTAATAAAGGAAAAACTAACTGGCGGATCGCCAATCTCTTTTATTGCCAATTCAATTATTCGTTTTGTTATTGCATCGGCAATTAAAGTAATGAAGTTTGTTATGCTTTGAATGTTTGTGTTGTATTCAATTAAACTTCTTACAAGAATTAATAGCTGATCGCGGTACTGAGATATTTTACTTACTGTTTCAGCATTTTCAATGTTTCTAATAAAGAAAAGAAAATTTGTGTAGGAAGCATCAAAAATTTCATCGATGGATAAAAGACCAGAGATTGTATTATCGGCCTCCTTAACAATTAAACGCCTGATTCTCTTTTTGCGGAATTTAACCAGTGCCTCATAAATTGTTGAAACAGGGCTGATCGTGTGAATTGGCGAGCTCATAACTTTATAAACCGGTTCATCCAGGTTTACGGAAGAATCAATAACGCGTTCACGTATATCACGATCTGTTATTAAGCCAATTTCCTCCCCTTCGTTTCCAAGCACAAGAATTGCATTACAATCATTAGCGGTCATAATTTTTATTGCTTCACTTATCGAGGCATTATGTGAACACGTAAATAATTCTTTTGTGAGCCCAGCAACCCTCTGAGAAAGCGTCAGAACAGATGTCTGCAGATCAAATATAAGTTTTTCTTTATCCATATCAGTTCTGCGCTGCTCGGATATGTCTTCTACAATTCCATCAATAGAAATTAATTTGCCGTGTAGGTCTTTAACCATTACCGCGGATAAAGAAACAGTGATAATAATTCCGTTATACTTTTTTAGCTGGACAGCATTATTCTTTACAAAACCCTGGTTAAAAAGACTATCGTAAACTGAATTAGACAAGGACTTATCAGAAAAGTAATCAAACAATGATGTGTTTAAAATCTCTTCATCACTCTTAACCCCTAAAATATTTTTTAATGCCGGGTTAACTTCTGTAACCTTTGCATTATTGTCTGGGCTGGTTCTGAAAACACCTATGGTAAGCTGATTAGTAAGGGCAAGGTATTTTTCTTTAGTATAATCAAGTGCTTCCTCAATTTCTTTATTACGGCTAATATCTTTTACGCTAATTACTATCCCGCTGTTGGTGAGAAAAGTTATTGGCGAGATAATGAGGAAAGCGTTAATTGTCTCACCGTTGAATTTTTTCAATTCTGCTTCAAGCTGTTCGGTAGTATCAGAATCATTTTTTCTGCGTAGGTTACTAAAGTCAAAGATTTTAGATTCAGGTGTGGAACTAAATATTTTTGACAACTCTAAATCAGTCCTGTTGTCATCATACCCAAGCAATGAGTAAACTGCTTTGTTAAAGTACACCTGTTTATTATCAAGGATCATTATAAGTCCCTCGCCGGTGGCTTCAACAAGCATCTTGTAACGCTCCCGGGATTCACTTAACTCAGACTCTGCAATTCTTCTTTTTCTTTCACTATGATAGTTTTGAAAAGCCGTGTAAAAAAGGAACAATGAACTAAGAATGGTTATTAATATTGAAATGGTGATAATGTTTTTTTCAATTTGTGCTATCTCTTCT
>JACZJI010000125.1 GCA_014860665.1 Bacteroidales bacterium
GAAAAAGACAATACTTATTATCATTAGTTTATTTCTGTTTTCAACCGGCTTTGCGCAAATCACGGGTAAAGTGTTTGATGAAAACGGAAATACAGTTCCTGGAGCTACCATTATGGTTAAAGGAACAACAACCGGAACCATCTCAGCGGTTAACGGACAGTATTCTATTAGCGCGAAAAAAGGAGAGATTCTTATTTTTTCCTATGTAGGGTATGAAAAACAAGAAATCCCGATTAAAGATTCAAAAGTCATCAATGTTTATTTAAAACCTCAAATTGTTAACATGAATGAAGTAGTTGTAATGGGTTACAGCGACAAGACCAAAACAGAAATTTCCAGTTCTATTTCTGTTGTTAAATCGGCTGAACTAAAGACCCAAGTCTCAAACGACCTAGGACAATTACTTCAAGGTAAAGTATCAGGAGTTCAGGTTGTTAGTGGTAGTGGGCAACCAGGATCGAGTGCTTCCATTCGTATTAGAGGTGTTTCCACAATTAAACCCGGGAGTCAGGGACCTTTATACGTAGTTGACGGAATTATGGGCGGTTCTTATGACCCCAATGACGTTGAGTCCGTTACCGTTCTAAAAGATGCAGGTGCAACTGGTTTGTATGGGGCCAGTGCCAACCAGGGGGTTATCATTGTGACTACCAAGAGTGGACAGTCTAATAAACCTGAAATTAATTTCAGCTCCAGCGTCGGGTTTAGTGTGGCGGATCAAGGGCATCTTAAAATGATGAATGGTTCACAGTTTTACACCCAAATGGCAGAACAGTACCGGGATCCGACGCTCCATAAAATTGATTTTATTAAGCTTTACCAGGACTATCCGGCATCTTTGGCCTCCCGTAACTACAATTGGGTGGGTGATGCATTCAAACCCGCTTTAGTACAGAACTACCATATTGCTGCCAGTGGCGGTAATAAGGGACTGACCTATTATACCAGTGCCACTTATTACGATCAAAAGGGAACATTTCTTAAAACAGGCTATGATAAGTTGAATGTAAACTCAAATTTAAAATATCAGTTTAACAAAAACATTAGCCTGGAAAACAGAATTAATATTTATACCGATTATGGTGAGACTTATGATTACATGGATCTGTATTATACTTACTTAAATCTTCCATGGGACAATCCATATGACAGTACAGGGGCAGCGCGGTTTGTGGACCAAAGCACGAAAAACTGGTATTCGCGTGACCATATCAACCCCTTTAATACAATTCAAAACTCAAGCCACAACTATACAGATACGCAAATCGACTTTGACCTTGTATTTAATTGGAATTTAACTAAATGGTTATCGTTTAGCAGCGCCAACCGGGGAAGTTTTACCACAACCAAATCACATGATTTTGTCTCACCGGTTGCCGCAGGAACTTACTACGGACAAGGTTATATTAGCGAGACACAGACCAACTGGAAAAGCGATATCTCAACCGATCTGTTGAAATTTCACTTTACTATTAAGAAACATAATATCGACGGTTTAGCCGGGTATGAAGTCGGTAATTCATTTTCCGATTACCTTACAGGAACAGGGCAAGGTTTACCGGTAGGATTCTCTGTACCGTCTGTAGCTTCCAATCAAATTACGATTGCTGGTTCAAACACACAAAGCTTCGCCCGTTCATTTATTTCACAGGTAAACTACAATTATAATCAATTGTATTTTGTCACTGCTTCATTTCGTAGAGATGCGATTTCCAACTTCCCGCCTAAAAGCAGGTTTGCCAACTTCCCGAGTTTTGCTGCTTCATGGTTGGTAAGTAATATGGACTTCATGAAGTCTTCCAAAGTCTTTAATTTATTAAAAGTTAGGGCAAGCTATGGCCTTACTGGAAACTCAGATATCGGTGCTTCGCGTTATATGGGACTTTTTTCACTTGACACCCAATACGACGGAAACCCCGCTGCCACACCATCGCAGCTTCAAAATTATAATCTGACCTGGGAAAGGACCAAAGAATTTGATGCTGGGGTTGACCTGGAGATTTTCAAACGCTTGTCCTTAACTGTTGATTATTATAAGAACAAAACGACAGACTTGCTTGTAAATGTTTCTGTACCGACATCTACTGGTTTTGAAGGCCAGTGGCAAAATGTAGGAAACGTTACCAATACAGGAATTGACGCATCCATAAACGGACAAATTATTGACACCAAAAACATAGGATGGTCAGTAGGTGTTAATTTTGGAAAAGACAAGGATATCGTCAGCGGACTAAACGCACCCCTGGTCGTCTCGGTAAACGCTGTTTCTCAAATCTATCGAAACGGCGGAAACATGTACACTTTCTATTTACCAAAATGGTTGGGTGTGGATCCCCAAACCGGGGGTCCATTATGGGAAAAAGTAACAAAAGATGCCAATGGCAAAGTGATTAGCCGTACACCTACCAGCGATTATTCACAAGCTTCGGCACAAGAAGTGGGGAGTGCATTACCAAAGTTTCAGGGAGGTTTTTACACGCAGTTCCATTACAAAAATGTTGGGTTATCGGCTAATTTCACCTATTCATACGGAAATAAGGTATATAATTTTATTGAACAGTATATGAGTTCTGACGGGCATGAGCCTTTTTACAATTATATGGTACTACCTACAGGTTCCTCACGATGGGAAAAACCGGGTGACCATGCTACCGAACCCAGCATGCAAAACAATGCGCTCTCAACCCAACCTTCCTCACGTTATGTTCAGGACGGAAGTTTCATTAAACTGAATAGTATCAATATTTACTATCGATTTTCAGAAAAAATTGCCAGAGCTATGCATCTCAAAGACCTAACTATTTCTCTTGATGCAAATGATATTTACACATGGACTAATTATTGGGGGCAGAATCCTGAAGCAACGCTTGATAACTCTCAATGGTCCATGCCGGGAGTGAATGATTTCAGATATCCTAACAACAGGCAATTCTTATTTAACATAGAAATGAAATTATAATCATAAGGAGAAGAAAAATGAAAAAATTTATA
Source organism: Bacteroidales bacterium (assembly GCA_014860665.1). Classification (GTDB taxonomy): domain Bacteria; phylum Bacteroidota; class Bacteroidia; order Bacteroidales; family F082; genus Sulfidibacterium. Next base: position 2,992 of record JACZJI010000125.1, read on the forward strand.
AATCTTAACCTGATCGGTCTGTTGGCATTGATAATCATGAGCCAGTCTTGCAGAAAGATGAATGTTGCGCCTACTGACCAGATGTCGACCTCTTCCATTGCCTCGTCTTCGGGTGCTCTTCTCGATGTTACCAATGGTAATTATGCCTTATTAAAAGACAATGTTGCATTCAATGGTGTTCAGAATCAAAACGATATGTACCTGCGGCAATATTTTCAAATGTCCAATTTTGCCGGTGATAACATTGTTTGTGCAAACAGAACGGAAGATCCTTTGTATTACAGCTTCACCTATACCCATTCTCCTGCTCAGGAGAACGCCAGGTATTTCTGGTACATTTCCTATAAAATCATCAACGGTGCCAATACCGTTATTGATATTATTAAAGCCAAAGGTTCAAAAACCGCACTGGAGGATCAGCTTGAAGGAGAAAGTTATTTTCTGCGTGCATTCTGTGATTTCAATATGGTTAGATTCTTTGCTCCGCTTTACGATTGTTGTGATCCAACCACCACCCCTGGCATTATTCTTCGTGAATCGGCACAGGTGACACCTGCCAAAGCAAGGGCGACCGTAAAGGATACCTACGATTTCATCATTAGCGATTTAAAAAAATCTGCTTCTTTGATGAACCAGGATCGTGGTAAACAATATGCAAGTAAGTATGCTGCCTGGGCCATGTTGTCAAGGGTTTATTTGTATATGAACCAGTATGACAGTTGTATTGACTATGCAGATTCTGTGATCAATTCCGGGAAATATTCTCTGGAAACGAGTGCATCATATCCGACGTATTTTGCAAATGCGCTGAGCCGTCCGGAAACCATTTGGGCTGTTGCGTTTACGCAAGCAGACAATGCCGGAAAATTTGGTTCTATTGCTTCTATGCTCTATTCGGACGGTAACAGTGGCTGGGGAGAAGAATTCGCCTCAAGCTCAATCCGTGACCTGATGAGCCAACATTTAGAAGATGTCCGTTGGGATTATATTGATACACTTACAGATGCCAATGGAAACATTGTATTAAAGAACGGAATCCAGACATTTTATATCACCAAGTTTTCATTTCAGGACGGATTTCCTGATCTTTCTTCACCGGTCATGTTTCGTCTGTCTGAGATGTACCTGAATCGTGCTGAAAGTTATGCACACCTGGGTAAGACAGCTGAAGCTTTAGCCGATGTGAATATGATCAGACAAAACCGAGGTTTGGGAGACGCTCTTTATACGGATGTACCGAGTGGAGAAACAATACTGGATGTAGTATTAAACGAAAGAAGGATTGAACTCGCCTTTGAAGGTCACAGAATTTTCGACTTATTAAGAAATCATCTCGATATTGTCAGGGATTATTGGGGATATCATATCACAAATTTGAATGCTGCTGATATCAATCTCAGTAATCCGCCGTCCATGAGTACTCCTAACGTGACAATTCCATGGAACAGTACCAAAGTTCAATATTACATACCGGTTGACGAAATTTTGACCAACCCGTTATGCACACAGAATCCATAATCTAATTATGGGGTAATCTTTTAAGAATATAACTAATTTTTAATCTTAAATATTAAAATTATGAACAAGCGAAACATAATATATCTTGCTATGATGGGGTTGTTTCTTTCCACTTTTCTGTTTTCTTGCAAGAAATATGATTATCCAAAACCAGTCAGCACGGTTGCTTTGTTTGCCTATAAATCAAATGGTTATACCATCAATTTTACCAATACCTCAGCCGTGAGCGGTACCTACTTATGGAATTTTGGTGACGGATCGACATCAACAGAACAAAATCCTGTACATACTTATGATTCCTCCGCAAGCTACACAGTTACCTTAGCGGTTACGGATACCAAAGGGACCAAATATGATGTTTTCACTAAAATTAACGTCAGTAAAAAGACCTGGATTAGCCTGACTGATAATTCTTTTTCAGATTGGGAAAATGACCCTGATAAAATTGTTGTTCCTTTCAGTGATACGGTTCAAGATGACGCTAAAGCAGCAATGTTTGACTATGACGGGAACTGGATCTATGTCTATATAAAATATACCGGTGCTACGGATGATTTCTTTGATATTGAGATGGACAATGATTATAACGACAGTACCGGAAATACAAGCTGGATATGGCCAGTAAATTTTGCTGCTGAATATGATGTTGAAGGGCAACTTGCAATTAAAGGTGCAGAGGTTGATCCCTATATTTATAACGGAACTGACTGGCCCAATGACCAATGGTCATTTGATAACACCACATGGCCCGCTGGATTTTTTCAGCTGGGTACTGTAAAAGTAAGTGGAGACACTACGACCGTAGAATTCGCGCTCTCTCGTTCAAAGGTCCCGGGGCTCAGCAATAAAAGGGTAAGATGGGGTATTTTCCTTAGCGATCCTGTAAGCTGGAATGATGTGGGACATATTCCACTTCCGGGGAACCCGGCGTTGACACTGGACTTGAAATAGCTTATAAATAGAAAGAAACCGTAAAAATTTTCTCATTTTGATAATCTAACGTGTTTAGTAGTAACGGGTGCAGGAATATTTCATAAGAAGGGGATAAAATTTAACACAAGTCATTCCTGCACCCTATTTTTAATCTTCATAATTATCATCAACTTCTTTCTGTAAATTCATGGCATGAAAAACTATATTCTTTCTGTGGTTTTTTTGTTTTTTTTTCTGGGCGCCTTTGGGCAGACCACAACACAAATAACTTATCAGGAAGATCATGGGAATATTTTAAATCCGGGAAGAGGTTTTTATCATGCGGTGGCTGCCATCAACTATGACGATCTTCTGTCCTATCGAAAAGAAGGAATAAGTCTGGTTTTTATAAGTTATTCATTAAGCAATTATAAAAACGGTCTGATTTCAGCCTCGTTTTTGCACAATTTAGAACATGATTTTGCGACGCTTAGAAACGCCGGTATGAAAGCTATTATACGGTTTAGCTATACCGATAAGGACACCTCTCCCTATGGTGATGCATCGCCGGCAATTGTACTGAAACATATTCAGCAGCTAAAACCAATACTGAAAACCAACAGTGATGTTATTCTTGTTCTTCAGGCGGGTTTCATCGGAGCCTGGGGGGAATGGTACTACACTGACTATTATTCTGAAAGCCCCGGCGTTGTTTCCGATAATAACTGGGCAGATCGTCGTCAATTGGTAGATTCGTTACTTGCAGCTATGCCAAAAAACAGGATGGTACAAGTACGTACTCCTGAGTATAAGATAAAGCTTTTGAATTTAAATTCTTACACTCCTGTATCACCGGCTCAAGCCTACTCTGAAGTGCCGATCGCAAGAATTGCACACCACAACGATTGTTTTGTATCAGGCCCCTTCGACGAAGGAACCTATACAGATTCAACCGTTCAAAAACCTTATCTGGCACAAGATACAAGATTCACTATTATGGGGGGCGAAACATGTAATAAGTGTGCCCAGTCTGTTTGCAGCAACGCTTTGGAAGAACTGCGCAGGTTTCACTGGACTTTCCTGAATTTGGATTATAATACATCTATTTTATCTGAATGGAAAGATGAGGGATGTTTTCCTAAAGTCTGGCAAAAACTGGGGTATCGCTTTAGATTGGTGAGCGCTGACATTCAAAATCAATCTAAGCCTGGCGGTGAAGTAAATTTGAAACTAAAATTATTAAACGACGGATGGGCAAATCCTACCAACCCCAGAAATGTTGAAATTATATTAAAAAACAAAAACACAGGAAAACAATATTATGTAAGCCCGCAAGGAGACATGCGTCTTTGGCCCATTAACGACACAATTTATCTAAATATCAAAGCCGGTCTTCCGGAAAATATTATCGCAGGCGATTATGACTTCTATTTGAACCTTCCCGACGGCGACACAAGGCTCATGAACCGGCCAGAATATTCCATAAGACTTGCCAATACAGGAATATGGGACAGTGTTTCCGGTTACAATGCTTTAAACGCAACTTTAAATGTGAGTAGCACAGCGGCTGCCAACAGCTATTATGGAAGAAATTATTTTAAAGAAATCGATAGTTTACCATCTGCTCAACAGAAAATTATTATCGATGGAGACTCAAATGACTGGTCAAATATTCCGGTGCTTTATTCAGCGGACCAATCCAGTGCAAACAAGCTAAAAATATTCAACACAACCGATACTTTATTCATCCTGGTTCAGGGAAACAGGTTGAATAAGAGTTCAATGTTTCTCTTTGATGCTGATAACGACTCGACTACAGGTTCCTTCTACACTCCCTGGAAGCATTCAGGATTTGATTACTTATTGAAGAACGATACACTGTATTCTTATGATGGTACGGACCACAATTGGCAATGGAAATATATTTCCAAAATTGTAATGAATCAGGATACAAACATCATAGAACTAAAGATTCCTTTTGATCAAATGTCAAATCCGGATTTGGCCAACCAGTTCACCATCGGATTTATCAATCCTTTTTCAGGAAGTTCGGATACAAGCTATTTGCCGTTGTCCGGTGAAAGTCCGATCTCTTTTACAAAAAAAGTATTGGCTGATAAGCCGGCGGCACTCATCGTGAAAAATTATGAAATCAATAACATCGTATATTGGACAAAAAATAGCCAAAGTCCTGACGTTTATACCATTTTGCAAAGAGCAGACGATACCGGTTCTTTCAAAACCATTGGGGTATTCCGCAACGACGACATTTCTTATATAGATCAGGGGCTAAAAAACAATCAACAATATCAATACAGAGTTCAATATCAGGAAGGCAATCAATATTCTGCATTTTCTGATACTGTGAATACCGCTACAGGAACTAACAACCAAATATTTGCGAACATCAAACTGGACGGAAGTTCCGGCGACTGGGACATTGTTCCTCCGACGGCGACCGGATTGGTTAACGACAGTATTGCCACAATTCGTTTCTTTAATCACGATGATAGTCTTTTCATAGATATTCAAGCTTCCCAAGAGAAAACGTATCAATTATACTTTAATTCAGGAGGTACAACAGGTTATAATTATATAATTAGTAATGACTCTTTATATAGCCTTTCTGAGAATAACCGGAATTTTGACGGTATGGTTTTTTCCTATCATGGAAAAAACTTTGTTGAAATGGGCTTGAGGATGGTGAAGTTAGACCTCGATTCGGTTACGGGTTTCAATGTAGCACTGGTGGTAAATGGACACAATGTTTGGGGTGAAAAAAGTAGTTTTTATTATTTAAAATATCCGGAAACTGAAGAGCCACAAAATTTTACGCTACAGGCTCTTTCTGAATATACTTATTCACGAATTAAACTCAGCTGGTCCCGAAATAGTGACATCAACGGTTATTTTATTGAACGTTCGGTAGGTGACAGCCTGCATTTCAAATCACTTGTGTATCTTGACAAAAGTGCAGTTCAATATATTGACAAAAATCTTGATAGTCTGACGCCGTATTATTACCGAATGTGTGCTTACCAAGGAATCACACGTTCAGATTATACTCCTGCAAAAGGGATGAAACCAGGACAACCGTTGGGGGTTAATGATTTACAAAAACACACGGCATCGGTCATCATCAGGCCAAACCCTGTTCTTTCCTCTGCCGAGATTGAAATCTTTTTGAACACCCCAGATAATGTAACGGCCACATTGTATTCTATTAACGGGCAGGATATTGCTAAACTTTACGGCGGAGAAATTTTACAAAACAAAACGATAGTTTTTAATAAAAATGGTATTTCACCAGGGTATTATATTTTAAGGATAAAAGGGCAAAAAACAAGTATTTATAAAAAATTAATCATTTATTAGGCTATGAAAGTTAAACAAAAGCCATGGTTGCTTTATGCATTGGTAACTACAATATTCTGGGGATTTTGGGGAGCTTTAATCGGGACTTCTACTTATCCAGGAACAATTATTTACATAATTTGGTCCGTCACCATGATTCTCCCGGCATTGGTAGCGCTCAAAGCCATAGGCTGGAGGCCAGAGACAGATGGAAAATCGATTTTTTATGGAGCCATCATCGGTTTGTTGGGAGCTGGCGGACAATTAGTTTTGTTTACTGGGGCTATAGCCAACGGTCCTGCTTACCTAATTTTTCCGATTATCTCTCTTTCGCCTGTGGTCACCATCCTTTTATCGGTTTTTTTCCTAAAGGAAAAAGCAACATCAAAAGGATGGATCGGTATTGCATTAGCACTTTTGGCTATTCCCTTTTTAGCGTATCAGGATCCGTCTAATCATTCTAACCACGGAATATTATGGTTGATTTTTGCCTTATTGGTTTTTCTGGCATGGGGCCTGCAAGCTTATTTTATGAGATTTGCCAATGGTCGTATGAAAGCGGAAAGTATTTTTTTCTATATGACTCTTACGGGTTTGTTGCTGGCGCCTGTGGCTTGGTTTATGACAAAAGATTCCGCAATACAAGGTTTAATTTTTTCCTGGAAAGAGGTAGGATATACGGCTGCTGTTCAGATTTTAAATGCAATCGGGGCACTCACTATTGTTTACGCTTTCCGCTATGGAAGGGCTATTATCGTAAGTCCTCTAACCAATGCTGTTGCGCCCGTCATGACTGTTATCATATCTCTAATTCTTTACAAAACTATGCCTGGTTCAATCATTTTAACAGGTATGGGTCTATCGGTTTTATCAATGTTCATATTATCCTTTGAGGACAGTTAACCATTGGTTTGAGTAAAGATGAAATTTGAATACTTTTCATCTTCCAAATAAAAAAATGAAAAATGGAACGCCGTAAATTCATACAACTTGGGGGAAGTTTTGCTGCTTTTTTGATTGCAGTAAAACAAGCTTATGGTTTCGTACCGGCCCATAACTGGGAAAAATACAATTTCGGTGCAGGGCCAAAAATATGGAATCGTCTGAACCAGGGACCGTTTCCAATTTATGCACCAGAGGCTATTTATCCGGACAGTGATGTAGTAATGGCAACCACCCCGTCAAAAAAAATTCTGAAAAATTTCGGGATGGGATTGGTTGTTTACATTTCAGGTGATATAGGACCTCCAAAAATTTCCGGTGAAACTTTGGAAAAATCAATTGAAGATCTGGTGAAAATACCTTTTGTTCAGAAAATATACATGCGCCCGAACTGGAGGGAAATACAGCAAAGGCAAGGTAAACTTGATTTCCCTGATTATTGGAATATTACCTTTGAATTAGGAAAAGAGTACAAAAAAAATATCGGATTCAGGGTTATGCTTGAAAATCCGGATGTTCCCTATACCGGCGCACCTGAATTTCTTCAGGGGAAAGTTCCATATGTGAGGCTGAAAGGTGAATGGAAGGGAGATCCATCAATAGTACGTTACCGAAAAGTACAGAAGATGCCTCGTTATGATAATCCTGCCTATCAGAAGGCTTTTGAAGAACTGAATGCACTATTGTCCGAAAAATATAATGGCAATCCTATGGTTGAGTACATGGATACTTTCATGTATGGATTCTGGGGAGAAGGGCACACATGGCCATTTGAAGGAAATCCTTTCCCTAACGATAGGATTGCAGAAGAGACTTTTAAAAAGATGTTTGACACACAGTTAGCTTATTGGACAAAGACGCCTTTAGTGACCAATACGCAACCAGATTACAGCAGAGTCGGTAATTCTGAAATTGTGGATAAGACCATCCGAACTAATAACTGGATTCGTACCGACACCATTTTTATTGAAAATATGCAGATTGAGTCTTTGAGCAACCGACCTTCATGGATAGCAGCCGTCAGTGAAATTGGGATAAAGACGAAAGGAGAATTGAGAAATGACCAAGAAATCAATATGAATACCAACATTATCAATCATGTAATGGACTTAGGGGTAAATTATTGGTCGGTCTGGAACTGGCATCATATTTCTGCAAAAAACATCCTTGATTATTATGAAAAATACCCGGAATCCATTGATGAAATCAGTCATAAAATTGGTTACCGGGTAAGGCCATCTTGGATATGGAATTGCGAAAAGGGGTTAATTTTTGGAATGGTGAATGACGGAATTGCTGATGTTCCAGGCGTTTTGCGTTTAACAGTTTTCAATGAAGATCATTCCCTCGAAGTTTCGGGAGAGTTGGATGCCGGTTTTCCTAAAACAAGAGGAGTTCATCAAGCTTTGGTTGAGCTTCCAGATGGAGTCGACTGGAAAGGATTGCGTTTCAAGGTCGAAATTAAGGTAAAAGGACAACTCTATCCGGTAGAGATGTCGTGTGAACAGAAAACAAATCCGGACGGGTCGTTAACCTTACATCCTAATGTATAGAATAAAAT
>JACZJI010000126.1 GCA_014860665.1 Bacteroidales bacterium
ACCTATTTATATATGTTTTAATATGTTTAAATACAATAAATTAAATGTTTATTAATTCTTAATTTTCTGCGTAAAGTGAGGTGAAACTGAAAGAATTTCCGTCAAAAAGCCCTTTGTCGCTAAGTTTTAATTCCGGAATAACTAATAGTGCCATGAATGATAATGTCATAAAAGGGGCACGGAGTGTTGCTCCCATTTCATGAAGCATTGTGTCCAGTTCTTTATACTTTTTTGCAACCGCATAACCATCCTGATTTGACATGAGTCCGGCGACTGGCAGAGACAGAAGATGTTCTTCTTTTTCATTAACAACTACAACGCCGCCTTTGCTTTTGACAACGGCATTAATAGCCTGAACGATTTCTTCGTCATTTGCACCAACTGCTACAATGTTATGACTGTCGTGGGCTACACTAGAGGCAAATGCACCTTTTTTCAGTCCGATATTTTTAATAAAAGCAACGGCAGGTTCGGCTTTTTGATAGCGATTCAGGACAACCATTTTGAGGACATCTTTCTCCGTATCGCTGACAAGATTTCCATTGTCAGATTTAGGATCCATCAAAACTGAACCTGTAATGAGTTCTCCGTCATAGGCTTCAATAACCCTGATTTTTTTTCCAGTATCCTTTACCTGTATGTCTTCTTGGGTAATTGGTGTGGCCAGGAAATTATTGGGTGCAATTTCTTCAACAGGATTCAAAAGTGTTTGGCCATTCTCGGCAACCTTCTGACCGTTGATATAAGTTGCTTTTATATTGAAATCTTTGAGATTATCTACAACAATCATATCGGCTGGATCACCTTCCTGCAAAAGACCTACATTGAGATGATAATGTTCAACCGGATTAAGAATTACGCTTTTCAAAACCTGAATAGGATCATATCCCTTAGCAACAGCCCTTTTTATCAGATCATTGATATGGCCCTCGGCCAGATTATCCGGATGGCGATCGTCTGAGCAAAACAGAACCTTATCTGCATGATCTTTCATTAAATCAATAAGTGCTTCAAAGTTTTTGGCGGCACTTCCTTCACGGATCTGAATTTTCATTCCATAACGGATTTTTTCCAGCGCCTCCTCCATTGTAAAACACTCATGGTCGGTAGTAACTCCAGCCTCGGCATATTTTCTGGCGTCCTCTCCTTTCACTCCGGGAGCATGTCCATCAACCGGTTTGTTATGTTTTTTGGCAATATCTATTTTTTTTATTTCGTCTAGGGAGCCATTAATAACTCCCGGGAAATTCATCATTTCTGAGAGATAATGAATCTCATTCATACTGAGCAATTCTTCCAGATCGTTCGGCGTAAACTGAGCACCAGACGTTTCAAAAGGTGTCGCCGGAACGCATGAAGGAGCTCCGAAATAAAATTTGAACGGAACCTTCTTTCCGTTTTCGATCATGAATTTAACTCCTGTAATTCCCAAAACATTGGCAATTTCATGAGGATCGGAAACTGTACAAACTGTTCCGTGAACTACAGCAAGCCTTGCAAATTCAGAAGGAATAAGCATAGAGCTTTCTATATGGATATGGGAATCTATCAATCCGGGAAGGATGGTTTGATTTTCCTGAACTAATTCATCATGAGTAATTTTTTGAATTTTTCCGTTTTGAACATCAACGGTTCCTCTAAAAATCTGACCTTTTACAAGATCAACGATTTTCCCCGAAAGGGAGTAAGAATTTTGACTTTTCATAGTCCATCAAAAGTAAGAAATTCTTATTCCCTGGTAACCGGTGAAATCAGAATTGGATTTGTTTTTTATACATTTGCTGAAAAAACAATGAAATTAACTCCTATAGAAACCGGAAATTTTAAACTTGACGGAGGCGCTATGTTTGGGGTGGTTCCCAAATCTATGTGGTCCAAAGTTTATCCGGCCGACGAAAATAATCTTGCCAATTGGGCTATGCGTTGCCTTCTCATCGAAACGGATGACAGAAAGATTCTTATAGATAATGGAATTGGCGACAAACAGGATGCTAAATTTTTAAGCCATTATTACCTTAACGGTGATGATACGTTAGAAAATTCTTTGAAGAAAGCAGGTGTGGGTTTTGAGGACATCACCGATATGGTTCTGACTCATATGCATTTTGATCATTGCGGAGGCAGCGTGAAATATAATAAGGACAGAAGCGGATTTGAACTGACATTTCCCAATGCAACTTACTGGACAAGCAGAAAACAATATGACTGGGCAGTAAATCCGAATCGCAGGGAAAAAGCTTCTTTTCTTAAGGAGAATATTTTGCCCATTGAAGAAAGCGGTCATCTTAGGCTCATTGAAAAAGAAGGTGAATATATTCCAGGCATTGTTTTCAAAATGTACGACGGACATACAGATGGTCAGGTAATTCCGCATATTCACATAAATGGAAAGACTGTGGTTTACACGGCGGATTTGATGCCATCGTCTGCGCATGTCCCGATGCCATGGATTATGTCTTATGACACGCGCCCATTGCAGACTTTAAAGGATCGTGAACGGTTTTATAAAGAAGCACTGGAAAACGATTATATTCTTTTCTTTGAGCATGATATTTACAATGAGGCCTGTGTTTTAGAAGACACTCCAAAAGGGCTAAAAGTTGCAAGGGCAGGAAAACTGGCAACGTTCATATAAAAATAAAACCCGGATTTTTTAGATCCGGGTTTTTGTTTTCTATAATTTCTTAATTGATTTCTTCCGCCAGATATTGCAGACCAACTTCGTAATGGTCGTACTTTTGTAAGTCGTTTGAAACAATTAGATTTTGCAAATCAGCTACATAAGCATCTCCTCTTTCTGAATATGTATTCAATGCCTGAATTAACTTAAGGGGCTTGTCGGTTTCCATTTTCATATTCCTGAAATCCTGAAATGTTCTTCCGGTAGCCAACAGAGCATAATAAGCTTCAATAGAAGCCTGCAGGTTCTTGAACTTTCTCAGATAAACTTTTTTGCCATCTCTTCCCGAAAGAGCTTTCATACGTGAAGTTGAATCGCTGAATGCCCACATTCCAAATGGGTTATTAGCTTCTTCAAAAAATCTGGAAGTTCCCCAGCCACTTTCAATTGCAGCCTGGGCCAGTACTATACTAACCGGGAATGTCCGAAGCCGTTTGGACAATACTTTTAGGTTTGAGGTTTTGTATTTTTCCTCAAGCTTGCTAAGAAAAATTTTGTCTGACTTTGAAAGTTTAGATTTGTCTTCCATCAACAAAACCTTTTCACGTTCAAGATCAAGTTTTGTCTTTACAGCAAGGACAGCAGGTAACATGATGTTTATAAATTCTCTTTTCCGTTCTGCAACAGATAAACTATCTAACGAAATGGAATCTTCGATGTTTTGCGGTAGGATGTAATCAGTGACAAAATCAGTTTTATCAAGATTTGATGAAGATTTTTTGATAATATGAATGCTTTCGGATCGGCTGATGCTGGCAGTCGGCCTGCAAGCCCCGAGAACCAAGACAACCACAAGTAAAAGGGGTAAAAATACTCTTCTGAGATCTTTAATCAAAAAATTTCTCTCCATAGGCCCTTTTGTGAAATGGCTTTTGTAACTGAATTTTTACAAAAGCCATTATTAAAATATTTTAAATGATTTATTTATAACGAGATATTAAGGTTTATCTACCTGTCATTGATTTTGGTATTCTTCCCTGATTAATTGATTGAGAACGCAGTCTGCGACCAACAATCCTCTCTACCATTTTTCCTGTTTTTAAGATATTGTCAATGTCCAAATTGGTCTCAATACCCATTTCATCCATCATAACTACCATATCTTCTGTACTAACTAATCCTACATTGTTGGGGTCGTTATAATAATAAGTGCCGGTTCCTGTTACGGGTACACCGTCAACAAAGTTGGCAGGTTGTCCGCCTATTCCACCCAGTGTTGATTCAAAATTAGTCATTCCTGCCTGCAAAGCAGCCAGTACGTTAGCCAAACCCCAACCACGAGTTGTATGGAAATGAGCAATTTGCTTATGCGGGTTATCAACGTTGTCAAGCAGCATGGAAAAATATTTATAAATCCTGTCAGGAGATGCTGAGCCATCGTGGTCAGCGTGTTCTACATCGTTGGCTCCAATATCAAACCACCGTTTTGTAAATTCAACTGCATCTTCCATTTTGGTGGGGCCTTCTATAGGACATCCCCAAATAGTGCTAACTGTACCGTTAACTTTTATTCCTGCATCCTGAGCTTTTGGAATCCATTCCTCAGCCATTTTCCAATAGTCTTTCAGAGATAATCCGGAATTCTTTTTGTGATGTGATTCACTTGTTGAAACCATCAACAGAATTCTGTCAGGTCCGTAGCCCTCTTTTTTGGCCTCAATAGCCCTTTCAATGGCTTTTTCACGGATGGTAACGGCAGTGAGCATAACATCCTGCATCTTGTCCTTTACCAGCTTGCTACTTCTGATTTTCTTAAAAACTTCATCAGCATCCTGAAATTGAGGCATCCCATTGGGATTACCAAAATTTGTGACTTCAATGTTTTTGAATCCACTAAGAATTAATTGCTCTAACACCCATACTTTGGCTTCTGTAGGGATGAACTTTTCTTCATGCTGAAATCCGTCTCTAACGGTAATATCTCCTATGACAACTTTCTTAGGATACTGCATAAGAATAATATTTTATTAAAAATGAGATAAGAACTGTTTTGTCGGCCGCAAAAGTAAGGAAATATTTTTAAATGTAACCTTTTTCACAATGTGGGACTCCTTGATTTAACAGATTTTAGCCTTTTTAAGCATTCATAAACAATAAAAAACTGATAAAAATTAACTTATTTTCCTTAAACTTGCATCTTCGAAAGTTGAGACCGAACGGGATTATAAGAGGATAATTACACATATATAAATTTCTCGACATTGTATAAGTTAACTACCAAGATTGATGTTCATTCAGATGAATTTAAAAACAATCGTAAGGAGTTTTTAAAATTATTGAATGAGTACAAGGGTATTCTTGAACGCACAACAAGTGGCGGTTCAGATAGTTCTGTAAAAAGACATAAAGAGCGGGGAAAATTACTGGCCCGTGAACGAATTAATCTGCTGATAGATCCAAACACTCCTTTCCTGGAATTATCTTCTTTGGCTGCTTACGGGCAGTATAACGATGAATTTCCTTCTGCAGGAATTATTACCGGAATCGGTGTGATTCATGGTCGCGAAACTGTAATCATTGCTAATGACGCCACAGTAAAAGGCGGAACGTATATGCGTTTTACCATAAAAAAGCATTTGCGTGCACAGCAAATTGCTATGGAAAACCATCTGCCCTGCGTTTATATGGTGGATTCCGGCGGCGCTTTTTTGCCGGAACAGGATACTGTTTTTCCGGATTCAAACCATTTTGGTAGGTTTTTCTATAATCAGGCAAAGATGTCTGCCATGGGTATTCCTCAGATTTCCATTGTGATGGGCTCCTGTACGGCGGGGGGTGCGTATGTTCCGGCCATGAGTGATGAGACTATCATCGTGAAGGAACAGGGAACTATTTTCCTTGGCGGTCCTCCACTGGTGAAAGCTGCCACCGGAGAAGAAGTCACGGCTGAAGAGTTGGGAGGCGCAGAGGTGCACACTTCGCTTTCTGGTGTAGCCGATCATTTTGCTGTGAATGATACACATGCTATTAAAATTTGTAGAAATATTTTCGAAAATCTTGAGTTTCGAGAAAAACAACCGCTGGATATCATCACACCAGAAGAGCCTGTCTACGATCCCGAAGAGTTATACGGCATTGCGCCTGTGGACTTGCGAAAAATGGTAGATCCCCGGGAGATCATAATGCGCATGGTGGACGGAAGCCGTTTCCAGGAATTCAAAGCAAAATTTGCGACTACTGTTGTTGCAGGTTTTGCGCATATTATGGGGTTCCCGGTTGGAATTATTGCTAATTACGGGGTTCTTTTTTCAGAGTCTGCACTGAAAGTGACGCATTTTATTGAGCTCTGTACATCCCGTAAAATACCATTGGTTTTTTTGCAAAACATCACTGGATTTATAGTTGGGAAAGAATTTGAGCGAAAAGGAATTGCCAAAGACGGGGCCAAGATGGTACATGCAGTTTCCAATGCTAATGTTCCGAAATTTACTGTGATTTTTGGGGGCTCGTTTGGTGCAGGAAATTATGGCATGGCAGGTCGTGCCTACGATCCAAGATTGCTGTTCATGTGGCCTAACGCAAAAATTTCTGTCATGGGTGGTGAACAGGCAGCTACTGTTTTGGTTACTGTAAAACAGGAACAGTATCTTGCTAAAGGGAAGGAGATGCCTCCTGAAGAAATGGAAAAGTTACGGAAACCTATTTTGGAGAAATATGAAAGGGAAGGGGCTGCTCTGTACAGTACCTCCCGAATTTGGGACGACGGAATTTTGGACCCGGTTGATACCCGAAAAGCACTTGCTATGGGTATTGCCATGTCGCTGAACAAAAAATATCCGGAACAGAAATACGGAATCTTCCGAATGTGATTTTTGCTGAAACTGAAATTTATGGACAAAATACAGCAGCATACTATTTTAGTTGAACATTCAGACCAGGTTACAACGATTAGCCTGAACAGGCCGGAGGTTCATAATGCCATGAACGAGGTGATGATATCAGAGCTTACTCTGGCTTTGGAGGAGATTGCTTCAATAAATATCCCACGGATCGTGGTTTTAAGAGGAAACGGAAAATCGTTTTGCGCAGGTGCTGATTTAAATTATATGAAAGGCATCGCCGGTTTTGGTTTTGAAGAAAATCTTAAAGATGGCCAAAAACTGGCTAAACTGTTTCTTTCTATTTATCAATGTCCAGTTCCTGTGGTGGCTTTGGTTCACGGAAGTGCTTTCGGCGGTGCTAACGGACTGCTTGCAGCCTGCGACATCGTCATTGCTGAAGAAAATACAAAATTCGCTTTTAGCGAAGTGAAACTGGGTATTGCCCCTGCTACCATCGCTCCATTTGTGATAAAACGTATCGGCGAGTTTGGTGCCAAGGAACTGATGCTGACGGGCAAGAGATTCAGTGCTGATGATGCCAGACATTGGCATCTTGTAAATTTTGTAGTCCCTGAAGAAAAAATGGAAGAACAACTTCATAAGGTTTTAAGTGAGCTGTGGTCTGCAGCTCCGGGGGCAGTCAGTGCCACTAAAAAACTTATTGGTGAACTAATTCAGGAAGATGATCTTGATAAAAATCTTGATCATACTTCCCGGCTTATCGCGCAGTTGAGGGCTTCAGAAGAAGGACAGGAAGGTATGGCAGCGTTTTTGGAAAAGCGAAAAGCTGCCTGGAATCAAACTGGAAAAAATTAACCGAATATGAAATTGTTCAAAAAAATATTGATAGCCAATCGGGGTGAAATTGCGGTGCGGATTATTAAATCTGCAAAGAAGCTGGGGATTAAAACTGTGGCTATTTATTCTATGGCCGATAAAAATGCGCTGCATATTTCAATGGCCGATGAAGCTTATTGTATCGGGGAAGAGGAACTTCAGGATACATATCTGAATGTGGATAAGATCATGGAGATTGTTCGTACGACCTCATGCGATGCACTTCATCCCGGATACGGATTTTTGTCGGAAAGCCCTTTGCTCGTGGAAGCCTGTGAAAAAGAAGGCATAACCTTTATTGGTCCTCACTTGGAGGCTATCCGGTTGATGGGTAATAAAATTGAAGCACGAGCTTTTGTTAAAAAACTTGATGTCCCCATGACGGAAGGAGTTACTGGAAGTCCGGTGGTTTTGTTGAAAAATGCCGGTAAGATTCCTTTTCCTATTTTGGTAAAAGCTGCAGCCGGTGGTGGTGGAAAAGGAATGCGTATCGTTCATGAAGGGGATGACCTGAAAGAGATTCTTGAATCCACTTCGCGTGAAGCAAAGAATTATTTTGGTGATGGCACCATTTATATAGAAAAGTATATCGAAGAACCGCGTCATATTGAAATTCAGGTTTTGGGTGACAATTTCGGAAATGTGGTTCATCTTTTTGAAAGAGAATGTTCAATACAAAGACGTTATCAGAAAATTATCGAGGAATCACCCTCTCCAACACTGACTCCTGAAGTACGTGAAAAGATGGGAAAAGCAGCCGTTGCTATCGCCAATGAAGCCGGTTACAACAGCGCCGGAACTATCGAATTTTTAGTAGACAAGGATTTGAATTTTTATTTCCTCGAGATGAATACCCGTATCCAGGTGGAACATCCGGTAACGGAAATGGTAACAGGTGTTGACCTGGTGGAAGAACAAATCCTTATTGCGGCCGGGAATCCGTTGAGATTGAAACAAGAAAATTTATCTCAGAACGGTAATGCCATCGAGTGTAGAATATACGCCGAAGATCCTCAAAATAATTTTCTCCCCGCACCGGGGAAAATGACCTTGTATCAAGAACCCCTTGGCCCAGGTATTCGTGTGGATTCAGGAATTGATAAGGCAGTCACTGTTTCGGGAATTTTCGACCCGATGATCAGTAAAATGGTCGTCTGGGCAGAAAGCCGTGATTTGGCTATTGAAAAAAGTATTGATGCGCTGAAAAATTATCACATTCAGGGAATCAGAACCAATATTTCTTTTTTGCTGCATCTTTTGAAAACTTCTGCCTTTGAAAGGAATGCTATTTCTACTAAGTTTTGTGATGATCACACTGCTGCTATCATTCAGGATATTGAGGCATACAGAAATAAAATTGGAGAATATCCGGCTGTTTTGGCATTGGCTTTACATGATTTGAATCTGACTAAATTTCAGTCACCCAGAAACGTTTGGGAGTCCATTGGTTTTTGGCGTAATTTGATGGTGATGAGTTTTTCCGTAGGTGAGAAGAAATATCAGGTTAAAATATTGAAGCAGAAAAATGAATCTTATCAAGTTGAGATTGATGGCCGTCAATATGACGTTACTTTGAATTCTGCTGATAGTCAGCAAATAGATTTTAGTATTTTTAATCGTCGATTTATAGCCGTAATATCGTTTGAAAAAGGCGGGCGGACTTTTTTCAGTATTGACGGTGCTGATTTTGTTCTGAAAAGAACAGATATTTTGCTTTCAGATGAAGATTATTTCCTTTCGGAAGATGGCCCGGGTGAAAACAGTTTGTTTGCTCCTATGCCTGGGAAGGTGATCAAAGTGAACGTAAAAGCAGGTGATGAGGTGAAGCGAGGAACCGTGCTTTTGGTTGTGGAAGCGATGAAAATGGAAAACAATATTGTGGCATTAACGGATGCCATAGTTGAAAATGTAAATGTAGTCACGGGGGAACGGGTAGATACAACCTTGGAGTTGGTAAACCTGTTGCCTATGGAATCAAATAGAAATTAAATTTTAAAATGAATTTTGAATTAACACAAGAGCAGCAATTGATTCGTGATACAGTTCGCGAATTTGCAGAACGTGAAATTAAACCTGTTGCCAGAGAGTTAGACGAGCGAGGCGAGTTTTCGTATGAGCTTACTAAGAGATTAGGTGAGATGGGACTTTTGGGAATGGCATTGCCCGAAAGATACGGTGGACAGGGATTAGATACAATGTCATACATAATTGCTGTTGAAGAGCTCGCCCGGGTTGATGGTTCACAGGCGGCTACCGTGGCTGCACATAATTCATTGGGAATAGCTCCGCTATATGAATTTGGTACAGAAGAGCAAAGGATGAAATACCTTCCTGACCTTTGTACAGGTGAAGGACTTTGGAGTTTTGGTCTTACTGAAGCGGGTGCTGGTTCGGATTCAAGGGGTTCAAAAACAACTGCTGTTTTAAACGACGACCAATGGACTATCAATGGTTCAAAGATTTTTATAACCAATGGCGCTTCCAAAATTTCTAAAGGCTGTACGGTGCAGGCAGTTTCAGGCGAAGAAGATGGCAGAAAGATCTTCACAACCATCATTGTTGAAGCCGGAACACCAGGATTTAAGCAGGTTCCCATGCATAATAAAATGATGTGGCGCGCTTCGGATACTTCAGAATTATATTTTGATGATGTGAAAGTTCCCAATGAAAACCTTCTTGGGAAAATAGGCCAGGGTTCACACATCATGTTGCATACACTTGATGGTGGACGACTTTCAATTGGTGCAATGGGGCTGGGACTGGCTCAGGGAGCTTTTGAAATGGCGTTGGCTTATGCCAAAGAAAGAAAGCAATTTGGGAAACCCATTTCCAAATTTCAGATCAACGCGTTTAAGTTGGCTGATATGGCCTTGAAAATTGAACTTGCGCGCAATTTGCTGTATAAAGCTTGTTGGTTAAAAGACACTGGAAAACCTTATGCCAAGGAGGCTGCTATGTCGAAATTATATTGCTCGGAAATTGCCAAGGAAGTGGCTGATGAAGCAGTTCAGATTCATGGAGGTTACGGCCTTATGAAGGATTATGATATTGAACGTTTTTATCGCGATCAGAGATTGCTTCAAATCGGAGAAGGAACTTCTGAAATCCAGAGACTTGTTATTTCGAGACAAATAGGTTGTTGATGATAATTAATAATGGATAATTACAAAACCTTAAACTATGAATAAAGTTGTAAAAACAGCAGAAGAAGCGATTCTCGGCGTCAAAGACAACATGACCTTGATGCTTGGAGGTTTCGGATTGTGCGGTATTCCTGAAAAGACTATCCAGGCTTTACATGATTTGGGAGTGAAAGGACTTACATGTATCTCTAATAATGCCGGAGTTGATAATTTTGGTTTGGGTATGTTGCTGCAAAGACATCAGATAAAGAAGATGATTTCATCTTATGTGGGTGAAAACAGTGAATTTGAAAGACAATTATTATCAGGAGAGTTGGAAGTGGATTTGATTCCTCAGGGAACACTTGCCGAGCGTTGTCGCGCAGGTGGAGCCGGAATTCCAGCATTTTATGTCCCCGCTGGTTATGGTACTGAAGTTGCTGAAGGAAAGGAAGTCAGAGAATTTAACGGTAAAAAATATCTGCTTGAAACAGCTCTGACTGCCGATTTTGCTTTTGTGAAAGCCTGGAAAGGTGATACAGCCGGCAATTTAATTTACAGGCATACTGCTGATAATTTCAACAATATGATGGCGATGGCAGGAAAAATTACTGTTGCCGAAGTAGAAGAATTGGTTCCTGCTGGTGAGCTTGATCCCAACTGTATTCATACACCTGGAATTTTTGTCCAAAGGATTTTCAAGGGTGAAAATTTTGAGAAGCGCATTGAATTTGCAACAACCCGAAATTAACCGGCAGGTATTCTGTATTTTTCATAAACAATCTAAAAAAATAAAGATGAGTCTAGATAAAAATGGAATTGCAAAAAGAATTGCACAGGAATTACAAGATGGATACTATGTGAATTTGGGTATCGGAATTCCGACACTCGTTGCCAATTATATTCCGGAAGGTGTTGAGGTAGTCTTACAATCTGAAAATGGTTTGTTGGGCATTGGTCCTTTTCCTACAAAAGATAAGGTAGATGCTGATCTCATCAATGCCGGCAAACAAACAGTTACGTACACAAAAGGAGCATCCTTTTTTGATTCTGCTACCAGTTTTGCCATGATTCGTGGTGGTCACATCGATCTTACAGTTTTAGGCGCTTTTGAGGTTACTGAAAATGGAGATATTGCCAGCTGGAAAATTCCCGGAAAAATGGTAAAAGGCATGGGCGGGGCTATGGATTTGGTGGCTTCCGCAAAAAATATCATTGTTGCAATGACCCATACCGATCGTGATGGCAATCCAAAACTGCTCAAAAAATGTACTCTTCCCTTGACTGGAGTAAATTGTGTTAAGAAGATTGTGACAGATTTAGCCGTTGTTGATGTAACACAACAAGGCTTTCGTCTGGTAGAGCGCGCTCCGGGAGTTTCAGTAGAAGAAATTGTTTCCAAGACAGGAACGAATCTCATCGTTGAAGGAGAAATCCCTGAGATGAAAGTTTAACCGGCAAAAAGAAAGGTCACTGCTTTGGCAGTGATTTAGGATTGCGGAGCTACGAGTTTAAATCCAACGCCATGAACGTTGATTAATTCCACATTTGGATCGTCTTTCAGGAATTTCCTTAGCTTGGTAATGTAAACGTCCATTGAGCGGGCATTAAAGTAACTGTCGTCGTACCAGATTTTATTCAATGCGACAGTTCTGTCCAGGACTTCATTCAGGTGATCACAAAGTAATCTCAGAAGTTCGGCTTCTTTAGAAGTAAGTTTTTCCTGTTTTTTCCCGATACTTAAATGCTGGTGGTCATAATCAAAAATGTATTTCCCAAATTTATAAACATGGTTTACATGTTTACTGTCTTCCATATTACTACGTCGCAGAATAGCTTTTAGTCGAAGCAAAAGCTCTTCCATACTGAAAGGTTTTGTAATATAATCGTCTGCGCCAAGTTCAAATCCTTCCAGTTTATCTTCCTGCATGGTCTTGGCAGTTAGAAATAGTAAAGGTACTTTTTTATCTAATTTTCTGATTTCTTTAGCAAGTGTAAATCCGTCCATTACAGGCATCATGACATCAAAAATGCAAAAATTATATTCGTCTTTTTTGAATGCCTCGAGAGCAACTTTTCCATTTTCGCACAGAGTGGTACGAAAACCTTTTGCTTCAAGATAAGATTTTAAAATGCTTCCTAAGTTTCTGTCGTCTTCTGCCAGTAATACATTGATTTTTTCGTCCATAATTTATATTTTTTCGTTTGGTAAATATACGTGAAAAATTGAGCCCTTTCCCAATTCAGACTCTACTGTTATTTTTCCATTATGCTGTTCTACAATCCCCTTGACATAATTTAGTCCCAGGCCGAAACCTTTGAAATCATGTACATTTCCTGTTTGTACCCGGTACAGCTTTTGGAAAATCTTTTTTTGGTTGGCTTTGCTAATCCCAATGCCATTATCTTTTACGCTAATTAAAATGCCTTCCTGAAGATTTTTGCTGGTTACCTGAATAACAGGTTCTTTCAAGTTGTACTTTAATGCGTTATCCAACAAGTTAGTAAAAACATTAGTCATGTGGGTAGGATCACCGTTGACTATTGAAAGTGAAGCATTCAGGCGGGTACTTATGGAGCCGCCTTTGCTTTCGACGCTTAATTTCTTTCTTTCTACAGCTTTCAAAACCAATTCATGGAGATCAACAATATCTTTGTGTAGTTTAAGTTTTCCGTTGTCAAGCGTTGCAGAACGTAAAATGTGTTCTGACATGTTTTCAAGTCTTGAGTTTTCTTCACCAATTATATTGATGTAATTCTGGAAAAGTTCAGGTGATTTCTTTACTGTTTCGTCACGTAAAACTTCACATGCCAATGAAATTGTCGAAATAGGTGTTTTAAATTCGTGGGTCATGTTGTTAATCAAATCGTTCTTCATGACCGACAATTTCTTTTGCTTGTTTATGATATAAATACTGAATGAAAAGGATCCTATCAGTATTAAAAACAGGAAAATTGATACTATCAGTAATTTGTAAAGTGTACTTACAATGAATAGTTGTTCCTTAGGAAAGAAAAGTAGAAATTTTAATGGAAACTGTAAATTATTTCCTATGGGGGCCAGATTATATACAAAGCTGTTGTTTAAAAGTCGATTTGGATATTTGCCGGTTTTCTGAAAGATCATTGTGTTATTTAAAGGATCGTATATCCCATATTCAAATGTCGTCCAGATATGTTTTTTTTGTAGGGCCTTAATAATAAGTGAGTCTATTGCATTTTGGTGAGTAGCAAAGAAATCCATGCTGTTTGTGTTCTGAAAAGAACCAAAAAGCTTATTGTAAGCTTCATTAAGCTGATTCCTTTTTTTCAGAAATCGTGTTATGTCGTCCACACTGTTAAGAGCAGGCTGATGTCTGATTAAATCAGAATTTATAGAATCAAAAAGTGCAAATGCATTCTGATTTTTTTTGTAGAGATTTTTTGAATTAAGAAAGTAGGATTGATACCTCAAATTATCAAGCGTAAAAATGACATGACTCATTGCCTGATTTACGTCACGGTTAAACATAGCTTGTCGAACCATAATTGCGTTTCTTATCCAGTACACCTGAACAAGAAGCAATCCGCAACTTGCTAGAGTAACCAAAGTTATAATTAAGGCAGTCAGTTTCTTATTCATTGTACAAAATTAAGTTAACTAGAGCATTGGATATAGCGATTAACAAAAATTAACAACTTTTTTTATAAAGTTTTAACCAAATCGAGAAATATGTTGTATATTTGCAACAGACAAATGCAAGAGTAAAGTTCTTTTTTACATTTTGCTTTGTTTAAAGGGTTTTCATAATTGTTGGTTTTTGAGAGGTAACCGTCCTGGTTACCTCTCTTTTTTTGTTACCTTTTACCTTTCTTTTTGTATTAATTTAGCATCATATTTTCAATTTTGTGATTAAGCAGGATACCATACAGACCATTCTGGAAGTTGCCAGAATAGAAGACGTTGTCGGAGACTTTGTTAACTTGAGAAAACGTGGCGTAAATTTAATTGGATTATGCCCGTTTCACAATGAAAAGACGCCATCGTTTACCGTATCTCCTGCAAAAGGAATTTATAAATGTTTCGGTTGTGGAAAAGCCGGTAATTCGGTTGGTTTTATCATGGAACATGAACATTATTCCTATCCTGAAGCATTAAAATATCTTGCCAAAAAATACACCATTGATATTGATGAAGAACAACTGACGGCAGAGGAGCAGGACCAGATGGATTCGCGCGAAAGCATGTTTGCATTGAATTCTTTTGTTTCCGGATATTTTCAGGATTATCTTCTTGACCATGAAGAGGGGAAATCAGTCGGCCTTTCATATCTTAAAGAGCGCGATTTTCTGGAGTCAACTATAAAAAAATTCCAGCTTGGTTTTGCTCCATCCAGAGATCTTTATTCTGATTATGCCCTGAAAAACGGGTATAAAAAAGATCTCCTGCTAAAAACCGGATTGTCTATCGATAAGGGTGATCGTCTTGTTGATCGTTTTCGTGGTCGCGTTATTTTTCCAATTCATAATCTTACCGGTAGGATTATTGGCTTTGGCGGAAGGGTTCTTACCAGTGAAAAAACAGTCGCTAAATATCTTAACTCCCCCGAGTCTGATATTTATAATAAAAGTAAAAGCCTTTACGGGATATTTTTTGCCAGGAATGAAATTCTAAAAAAAGACAATTGTTATCTGGTAGAAGGCTATACAGATGTTATTTCGTTACATCAGGCGGGTATTGAAAATGTCGTTGCATCATCGGGAACTTCTCTCACTGCTGATCAGATTAAGATTATTAAAAGGTTTACGCCAAACATTACCATTTTATATGATGGCGATACTGCAGGTATAAAGGCCTCGTTTCGTGGAATTGATATGATTCTGGAACAGGGGATGAACGTAAAAATAGTTTTATTTCCTGATGGTGAGGACCCTGATTCTTTTGCCAGATCTCATACTTCTTCCGAACTCGAGTCGTTTGTGGAAAAGGAAGCCATGGACTTCATTTCCTTTAAAACGCGTCTTTTGATGGATGAAACCCAGGGTGACCCGGTAGCCAGAGCTACTCTGATCAAAGAAATCGTTCAGACGATTTCACAGATTCCCGATGCCATCATCAGGACCGTTTATATTAAGGAATGTAGTGCGGTTATGGATCTTCCGGAACAAACTCTGATGAACGCGCTGAACAAACTTCTCAGAGATAAATTCAGAAAGCAGAACTTCCAGAAAACGGACGAGGAACCTATAATTATCGAAGAAACTTACGAATCAGAGCGACAAACAGAACTTGATCCTTTTGATATCAGTGAGCAGGAAAATGAAATTATCAGGTTGTTGCTTTTGTACGGCCCTGAAAAAATCAAAGTCACTGAAACAGTGGAAGACGAAATGGGTGAAATGGTTGATATAGAACAGGAAGTCGGTGTTGCGGAATTTATTCTGGAAAGTCTGGATTATGATAATGTGGTGTTTGAAAATAAGACCTATAACAGGATTATTAAAGAGATAAAAGACAAGATTTCAACCGGAGATATCCCAGATGAGTCATATTTTGTGCGTCATCCTGAGAAGGAAATTTCGACTAGTGTTATCGATCTCATTGCTGAACCTTATGAATTGAGTCATAATTGGGTTCGGCATAAAATTTATGTCAAGAAGGAAGATGATGATCTTCATCAAACATTGGTGACGACGCTTAATACTTTTCGTATAAAGTTGATTACAAGAACCAGACGTGATATCACCAACAGACTGAAAGATGCCACTGACGAAGGCGAGATATCAGTTCTAATGCAACAGTTTTACGAGCTTAAAAAAGTGGCTCGGGAAATTGACCAGGAGTTGAAACGACCTTTTGATTATTGATTCTATTACTTATTTGCTCGTTGGGCAATATGAAAATCTTTTTGTTTTGCTATTCTTAAAATTTTTCTTGAACCCAGACTTTTCACAAGTAATGCAGAGAACTAATAAAATTACTTCAATGAAATGTCTTTCTACCACCGACCTGTGATTTTCCACTTAATAAATTTTTGGATGTGCCAAAAGTCTGGGAATAGAGTATATTGGCGCAATGGTCAGCTTTCCAAAGTACCTGCAGGTTTTTGAAACTGAAAATTTGCAGTTTTAAGAATTTCCTTGAGCTCAGGGTCAGGTCTGAACTGTATTTTCAAATCCCTTATGTGTGTTTTATTTAGTTTTGATGGGTTATCCACGGCTTCTGTACTTAAACTGAGGCTGAAAATACCCAATCCGTCAAGCTTCACGTTGTTTCCGGCCATCAGTTCTTCCACAATGATTTCGCGGAAGCCTTCAACCGCTGCGGCCACATCTGCTGTACTCATGGTGGTCCTGCGGCTTAATGTATTGGCAACCTGTCTGAAGTTTATCTGTTTCCGACCAGAAATACGTCCATAATATTTATAATTTCCTCCGCCTTTTATTCCAGGTTGTGCATGATATGCTGTGACTATTTTAATCATATGCTTTGAATTTTGTTTCCTTATGCTTTTAAAGAAGTTATTACATAAGCATCAAAAGTAAAAATAATACTTATCATTTTAAAATTTAATACTTATTAAAAATATAAATAATACCTATTAAAATTCATTTTCATACCTATGAATTTTCAAAATCCTAAGCATGAGTTTAGAAAGTCGTGCTTATAAAGCTGGAGAGTTATGCCGGTGTAGTTGGATCTTTTACAAGTGAAATCAGATTTTCAACACAATGGTTCAGGATTTAGTGGCTCAGGTTCAGATACAACAGTTTTAGAAACATAAAAAAGTTACAGGGTAAATTAACTGGGAGCTGAAGCGTCTGTTTGATTACTTGTTCAATTTTATAAAAAGATAAAAATAAAAAATCCGGTTCATATGAACCGGATTTTAGCGCCCCCAACAGGACTTGAACCTATGACCCTCTGATTAACAGTCAGATGCTCTAACCAGCTGAGCTATGGAGGCGTATTTTTTCTCGTTTTGAGGGCGCAAAGATAGAGAATAATTTTTATTGACAAATAGTTTTCTAAAAAATTTCCTTTTTTTACTTCACTTTAGTTTTTCCATATAAAATGGCTGCTGAACGGAAAACAGGATCAGCCGATTGCAGTACTTTTTGCCTTAGTTTCGGATTTAAATCAGGGCTTTTAGACAGGAAATCTCTAATCAGATTGGCTGCACTCATTGAATTATATCCGCTAAGACTTGCATCAAGCCACGATTTTGGGAAGAAAATATCTCCAGTTCTTTGAATTTCCGGTAATAATTCCAATGCGGGAGTGATATATTTCTCAGAGCTTTTTGCCCTTAAGGGATGGTTGAGGTAGCTCAGCGTTGTGTTTACCCAAGGTTCGTGTTCTCTCATTTCCGGCTTTTTTAGCTGATTAAAGAAATTGTCCCTGACGGCACTATCGCTGCTAAGAGCTGGCATGACAAAAGCCATTTCAGCTTTTCGATCAGGATTAGTGATCCTTTTTAGTTGTTGTTGTAGAATATCTGCAGGTATTTCTTTAGCTGTTTTACTGTTGACTCTCACAGCCAGTTGATAACTTAACGTTGTCATATCTGTTTCAGAAAGAGGAAGTCCTTTAATCTTTAAAGTTCCCTTCCATAAACTGACCATTTTATGAATGGCGTTTTTCCCAAGTGCTGTTGATAACCATGCATGATAGTAAGCAGACTTCATGGAAGCGTCTGGTGCTTTTTGCATTTTCTCCCACAGCAACGGCTCGAATTTGTTTTCCAGTGCTAATCTTGATTTTACATCCGAGAATCTCCAGAATAGTGTTCTGTAATAATCCAAAAGTAAGTTGACATTTAATTCATCTTTTTCGTTTTGAAGAAATAGATAAAATGCCTCTGACAATTCAGAGGGAACCAAATTCTGCTGCTGCATATTCTCCCAGATGTTCATGTATGCTATAGCGCGTTGCAGAGGTTGTAATGTAAATAGTTCCCGGCTGAGCAAAAACGATTTTTGGTACTGATTTAATTTGAAATATCCATATCCGTTGCCTTCTCCATCTAAAAGAAGCACTTTCGAGTTTGCTGGAAGGCTGAGAGTATCTGTAGCTTTATCGGCTAATATTTTGGAATAATTCTCTTTTCCATTATTGAAATAAAGTACATCCAAATATTGTGGCCATATCATTCCGGTTTTTTGTGCGTTTGTCTGATGTATAATAAGTTTATTGCCATCCATTGAAGTTTGATAGTCAGGCATACCAGGTTCTTTTACCCAGACTTTGCTCCAGTTAGCAAGGTCTAAAGAAGTCTTTTTATCCAAAATATTAATAAGGTCATCCCAACTTGCATTGGAATAAGAATACTTGCTCAAATAAGTCCTCAGACCTTCCTGAAATTGTTTTTCACCAACAATGTTTTCCAGCATTTTCATGATGATGGGGGCTTTATGGTAAATGATATTTCCATAAAGTGTCCCGGCCATTTTCAAATTATCAAGCTTTTGTTGAATCGGATTTGCTCCGGTACTCCGATCAATTAAATATGCAGGAGGAAAATGATCTACGAGAAAACTCAGCTGATGATTCATTTTAGGAAAATGCGGATTAGCGATTTTTGCAGCGAAGAAATTGGCAAAAACTTCTTTCAGCCAAACATCATTAAACCATTTCATCGTCACTAGGTCGCCAAACCACATGTGTGCTGTTTC
Organism: Bacteroidales bacterium; assembly: GCA_014860665.1. Taxonomy (GTDB): domain Bacteria; phylum Bacteroidota; class Bacteroidia; order Bacteroidales; family F082; genus Sulfidibacterium. The sequence goes on from JACZJI010000126.1 coordinate 19,116, forward strand.
GTGAGAAATGACGGTTGCTCTGTAAAGTTTCTGAATTTGTGTCGCGGATTTATCCAGGAAAATTCTGTCTGCCCTGAGAAGAATAGCTCCCGGATGTTCCATTCCGCCGTATTGAAAGGCTGGGATGGCTACAAAAGCAAATTTTCCAAAAGGATAAGGAATGCCTGTGTATTTTTCCATCCATTGAATGGCATTCGCTTCGAGGTTAAAAATAGCATCGAGGTTTCTTGAAACCTTAGCTGTATCAGTTTCACGATAGTAGAAAGTCAATTTTCTGCCATCAATGGTTCTTGAAACTACATGAAATTTCCCCGCAACAAAGGCAAAAAGATAGGTGGGAAGCGGCTTCGTTTCGGCGAATTTCAGCAGGGTACTGTTCTTTTGTTCCTGTTCTGAAATTTGCGCTCCATTTGCTACAGCTACCCAATCTTTCGGAATATTAAGACTTAAATCGAAATTGGCTTTTAAATCCGGTTGGTCGAAACAGGGAAAAGCAGTAGATGCCCGGTCAGGAACAAATAAGGTGTAAAGAAAATCATCATTTCTATTCAATGAGAGGTCACCAGCAGTGAAATCAATTTTGATGATGTTAGTACCCTTATTTAGCTCATTTACCGGAATTATCACATGCTCGTTCTTGAAATCGTAATGACTAATTTTTCCATTGGCAATTACCTGATGTATAAATTGTTTTGAGTTTTGAAAATCCAGAATTACCGGATATTTTTTGTTTTTTAGATTGAAACTCAGTGTCAGATTGCCTGCGATTGGATCTGTTTTTTGTTCCGGAATATTGAAATATAACTTGTAAACCGGTTCTGAGATGGTTGCTTTTCGAAGATTATTCAGCTCAATAGAGACACCTTTCTGGAGGGGTAAAGGAGTAGTCTCTGTGCGCGAACATCCGGTAAGTAAGAAAGCCGGAATTACCAACAATAATAAAAGATAATGTTTCATGCCTCAATGTTTTGAGCAAAGGTTGTCAAAAATATTGAATTCAAGAAATTTGAGCTAAGAATCTTGTTTGTTGTTAAATTTAAATTGTTTATAAAAAATGGTGCCGGAAACGGCCCTTAAGGGTATTATGCGGTATTTTTACTTTTTGTTCAAAAAAATAACTGCTTGAAAAATTTTACTTCCGGTCGGATATTTATTTTTCTCATAGTATTTGTTCTGGTTTTTTTCGGTACTGCACAAAAGTCTGTTGCCCAACAGGAAAAACTCCAGAATATCAAGGTTACTGTGACTTTTTCAAGCGTTCCCAGAAGTACTCAGGCACTCATCACTCCATTAAAATATAATAAAAAATTTGCGCTCGTCCTTCAAATGGATGACGGGCTAAGCGATATTTATAATCTGGTTTGGCCCTTTTTCACCGGAAAGGATGGCAACCCTGGACTTTTCTCTACAGATGGTGCGGGTCATAATGTGCCGTTTCACATGAGTTGCAATAATTTTGTCTGGCAAAACGGAAAAGATGTTCATAGTGGAACTTCAGGATATTTGACATGGCCTGAAATTTGGCAATTGTGGCAGGATGATTTTACAGTAAGCAGCAGGGGCTTTGATGATCCAACCATTTCTTATTTGCAGAGTTACGAAGTGGAACGGAATCAGAGTTATACCACAAAAAAGACCATAGGTTTTACTCCGGGTGGGATACAAATGGATTCTTATGTTTTACCTCAAAATGGGGATAACCAGCTGCTTCCCGGACGCAGTGCCGGATATGTCGTTTTCTTTGATGATTACGGAAATAATGATTTGTCTAATCCCTTGAGTATTGAAAGTGTAAGCCAGCCTTATAACCAGCATGTTTTCAAGAGGGACCGTATTGATAGTTCTCTATTTCAGAAAGTACAGTATCTTGCTCAAACGAGTACAAATTACAATCATTGGGTAGGATTCTATCATGCCCGTAAATTCGGAACTTCACCGGATATTCCTTTTCCCTATTTCCAAAAGGAAATGGATTCTGTGGAAAATTATTATGGTAAGAAAGGTTCAGATAATATCTGGGTAGCAGGAACTCAGGAATTTTTTGAATATGAAACGTTAACTCATCTTATTCAGATGAATAGCGAATCGTTGGGAAATCAGGTAAATCTCACTTTCAGTGGAACGAATATTCCAACTAATTTCAAAAATTATACGATAACTGTTTTGGTGATAGGCGATGAACCTGTCAGTAATATAAATGTAACTGGGGCAAGCCTGTCTGAATATGGAATAAGAGGTGGTGATACTGCAGTAATAAACCTTTCCTGGAAAGGGCAGGTTATTGATTCGTCTGAGGTTGTTGCTGAGAAATACATCCAACTAGCAAAAGCTGCTCCTTCAGATAGTGTTCCAAGTCTGGTAGCTGCTGATTATGTAGAGGCCATTCAAAATGCAGACAGTATGTCCAAATACCGCGACGAGCTTTGTACTGTAGGAAATCCGGCACTAAAAGAATTTTGCAGTTATCATTTTTCGGTAAGCGATTCAACGATTTGTGCAGGAGACACTGCAGCGTTGACTGCACCAGCCGGTATGAAGCATTACTTATGGAATACAGGTGATACAACACAATCGATTCGAGTATCTCCTGCACAGAACACAACATATACTGTCACCGTAACAACGCAGGATGACAAAACAGGAAGTGCCAGTGCATTAGTGATTGTTTATCCTGTTCCTGTCTTTGAGCATTCTCCGGACACACTCGTGGCTCCTCCGGGATATGATACTTTACTTTGGGTTTCTTCCGGATATGATTATCTATGGTCGACCGGAAGTAAGGATACGTCAATTCTTATAAAATCATATCAGCCGGAAAATTATTCTGTGAAAGTCTCAACCAATCATGGGTGTTCAGTAAATCAGAATTTTTATGTTGTTCCAGGATACAAATACAATGTGAATTTTAAGTATGACACGGTGTGTATGGAGGATACAACGAGACTCGTAAATATTTCTACTTCCAATGATTCTGTAACAAGTGTTTCCTGGGATTTGAATACGGATGGTGTTTTTGGCGATGCAAAAGGAAACGCAGTGAATTATGTCTTTCCCAATTCCGGGATTCATTTGGTTGGGATGCGCATAAATTATGCTTCCGGAGCTGTTAAAACAGTTGTTAATCAAGTTCCTGTGGGGGATTTTCCAAAAGCTAATTTTGTTTACAGGGGGGTTTGTGCTCCAAGCTCCAGTACGACATTTACTGACAGTTCTACAGTGAAAGTAGGAACGATAATAAGTAGATTTTGGGATTTTGGTGATGGCCAATCCGAATATCGCTCAGATATTTTTGCCTATCATTATTACGCTGCCGGTACTCATAATGTACGATTGGGAGTGACCTCTTCTATGGGTTGTTCTGATACAATCACCAAGCCGGTTACTATTTATTCCGATCCTAATGTTGTTGTGTTAAAAGGTGATGGAACCCGGGTTTATTATGATGATACCGTGAAGTTTGCTCGTGGCGATAGTGTTTTTCTAAAAGTAGATAATCCTACATCCTATGATTCCATCATCTGGCCAAATGATATCTCAGGTCCTGATTATTATTTGAAGAAATCCGGAATCGACAAAGTAACGGCCTATAGAAATGTATGTTCCGGCAGTTCTGAATTTATTGGATATTTTCTTAAAAGTGCCGGAAAAGCTGTTGTGGATACTGCACATATTATGTCGGTTTTTACGCCAAATGGAGATGGTTATAACGATAAATGGGTAATAAAATCCGATAAAATTCAGCAACCAATAGAAGTTTGGGTTTATAATCGTGCTGGAAATATGGTTTATCATTCAAGCCATTACAATAATGATTGGAACGGAGAATATAATGGCATTGTCTTGCCCAACGACACTTATTATTATGTGATAAAGGATGAAACCGGGGTTGTATTTACAGGTACCATTACCATTCTGCGATGATGAGTAAGTATTTGAAATATATTGCTTTATTGTTGTTGTTATTCGGAGGAATGATTAAAGGACAGGACTATATACAGTCCTCGGAATATATTATCAACCCATATGCTCTGAATCAGGCGATGGCAGGATATTTTGGATACCCTGAAATTCATTTGGATTATAGAAAACAATGGCTTAAAATTTATGGCGGGCCAGAGACGTACAACATCAGTGCTTTTGGCAATCTGTATCAGGAAAAGATGTGGCTTGGTGGAGAAGCTTACCGCGATCAGACTGGACCATTGACGAGAATAAAAGCAAATCTATCGTATTCCTATATCCTTAAAACCGGTGAAAATCAGCATTTGTTTTTTGGAATTTGGGGAAGTTACTATCAAAACTCCATAAATCTGAGTAATCTGGTTGGCGTAGATCCAAATGATCCATTGCTCAACCATCTTGGCACCTTGAATGGGAATACTTTTAATGTAGGATTTGGACTTGTCTATAACTCACGGAATTTCAATTTCGGCTTTGCCATGCCTAATGCTCTTACGAACAAGAACATTTATTTGACTCCTGATAAAATTAGTTTTGATATGCAACGCGAGTACCTTTTTCATGTTTCCAATTTGTTTTGGCTTAGTGATAACTGGGAAATACAGGCGATGGGAGTCTATCAAAAGACAATCAATGAACCCGGTAATCTTGATGTTTCAGCAACGTTTTTCCTTGCAGAACGTTTCTGGGTCGGGACATTATATAGAAGTAGTGGTGTAGTGGCTTTTAATGCCGGAGGATATCTTGTGGGTGGTATCTCTGTGAATTATGCGTATGAATTAGGAATGAGCGGAATATACAGATATTCAGGACCATCAAACGAGATTTCATTGTCATTCCGATTCGGAATGAAAGGTGGCAGTTATTATCGAAATAAAAATGCGTATTCGAACCACGTGCGTAGAATAAAACACAGAAATTATCGGCTTAACGTACCACAAATAATAGATTAAGTATGAAGAAAAATTGTCGATTTTTAGAATGATAACCAAAAAATTAACCAAACCCTTTTTAATATTTTCCCTTATTTTATTTGAAGGATTTTCATTTTCTCTGATGGCTCAGCAAACGCTCCCGCCTCAGGTGGATTCTGTCGTAGTCACTTTTAATAACATTCCTACCCAGGTTAATGTTGGGAAAGCTCCTTTAAAATATAATAAGGCTTTTGCTATGAGTTTTCAGGAAGATGACGCCTTAAGCGATATTTATAATCTTATCTATCCTGTTTTTCAGGGCTCAAACGGCACCAACGGACTTTATTACACAGACGGGTGCGGCGATAAGGTTTCTTTTAAAATGTCATCCGCTATTTTTATTTTCACATCCAACGGAACCGATATTTTAGACCCGAATAATCCTTATCATGATAACACAAAATTAACCTGGCCAGAGCTGAAAACTCTTTACCAAAATCATTGGGGCATTAATAACCATGGCCTGTTTGATAATCCTGATATAAGCTCTCCGGGAATCATCAACTATGCTTTTCAAAAGACAAAGAGTTATACACGTCGCATGATTTCCGATTCTATGACCATAAAGAGTTTCGTAATTCCAAATAACGTAGTGAATTATGTGGATTATCTTGGGCAAAATGAATATCATTCTGCTATTAATCAGGGACAGGATAATACCTGGATCGGTTATGGTAAGAACGGATTTAATGTTGAAAGTGATACTATCAACTGGTTGAAACCAGTAAAACTTTGTCGCGATTTTATTTATGATGGATTTAGGACCATGGCGGATACCTTATACAAGGCGAGCCTCAAAGGTGAGCATCGTTGGTTCTTATCTGGAATGCATCAGATGCCGGGTGGTTTTTTGACTGATATGACATCAATTTATCAGAAGTACGGGGCACCGGGTTTGGATGATATCTTGATAACAACAGATGATGATTTACTGGATTATTTTGCCGTCAAACAAGTTACACAGCTTCACGAATCCTTAAAAGGAAACCGTTTGGTTATTACATTTTCCGGTGAAGTACCTACAGATTTGTTGCATTATGCAATGAGTTTGAATGTTAATGCAAATGAAAGCATTCAGAATATTAAGGTTTACGGAGCAAAACAGTATAGTTATAACGGGATTAATAGAGATACAGCATTAATTAACTTTTCTTGGGAGGGAAGAATTTACAAGACCCCGGAGTTTCTCGCCGATTCGTTTACTAATGTTGCTATGAAAAACAGTTCCGAATGGGATGCTTTGGTTGCCATGGATTATGTTTTGAAGATGCCTCAGGGTGATGCTCAAATTAAGCTGAGAAAAGAGCTTTGCAGTATTGATCAGTCGGGTTGGAAATATCAGTATGATAAAGGTTTTTGTGGTTTCCCTGATCTGGGAAGTGACACAACAATATGCTCAGGAAACTGCCTTACTTATAGTGGACCAGCAGGTATGACAAATTATCAGTGGTTAGCTGGAGATTCACTGTTCAGTCAGGCTGAATCCGTGAAAGTCTGTCCAAAAGCTCCAGCAAAATATTTTCTTACAGTAAAGAATCTGGAGGGACAAATCGAAACGGACTCGGTTTGGGTTAATGTATTGCCAACGCCATCCGTAGAGTTAGGGAATGATACAACACTACTTTCTTTAGATACTCTCACGTTTAAAGCTCCTTCAGGAAACAATTACACATATTTGTGGAATACAGGTGATACAAGAGAATTTCTCACTCTGGATACAAAATGGGATACATTATACAAAGTGTCGGTGACTGTCACCAATCAAGCCGGATGTTCAGCAAAAGATTCGATTCAGGTTACAGTACCACCCAAAGATTCCATTCCTGAAATTTCTGCTTTGCAGGATACCGTGTTTTCCTGCAATGGAGATACAGTAACGCTTAAGGTGTCTTCCAACACAAATCAAATATATTGGTTGTCAGCGAACCACGAAATCATGACTGATTCAGGAGCTTTAAAACTGGTTCCAACCCAATCCGGGAAATTTTATATCAAAGCCTGTAATAAATATGGTTGCTCATCTCAGGACAGTATTTATGTTCTTATGGAAATACTGCCAGTGATAAATATTAGCAGGGATACATCGGTTTGTTTTGGGGATAGTGCTTTTCTCAATGTTTCAGGAGGAAAGTTTGTTCAATGGTTCGATAAAAATGTTTCGCTCTCTAAAGAAAGTGAAATCGGTATTATGCCTCAGAAAACAACAACTTATTTAGCAGAAACCTGGAATAGGAGTGGGTGTGTTTCATCGGATTCGGTTAAGGTTATAATAAATTCCTTGCCAACTACAAAAATAAATTATGATACGAATCGTGTATGTAAGGGTGCTTTGGTCGGTTTGACAGCATCCGGGGCCGATAATTATCAGTGGATGCCAGAGGGTAAGAAGACACCTTCCTTAGCGATTACAGTAAATGATACCATGAGAGTTATTCTGACAGGAACCAGTAACATGGGGTGTATATCAAAAGATAGTGTTGAACTTTATCCATTATCGCTTCCTAAGACTAAAATTCTGTACGATGCAAATAAAGTCTGTAAAGGGACTGTTGTAGATTTGAAAGCATCTGGGGCAAATTCTTACCTCTGGTCGCCAGTGAATGATACAACAAATAAATTGCCTGTAAGAGTAATCGACACAGTAGAAATCAAATTGATTGGAATCAACGAGGCTGGGTGTATTGCCAGCGATAGTGTTAATCTAATTCCATTGCCAATTCCTGATATCAAGATCATTTATGATACGAACCATGTGTGTCTGGGAACAAACTTAGTTCTGAAGGCGAATGGAGCAAGTACTTACGAATGGTATCCGAAACAAGTGGCAGGAACAACTCTGCCATTAACTGTTAATGGTACGAAGAAAATTAATTTGATCGGGAGAAGTAAAGAGGGCTGCATAGCAAGTGATAGTGTGGAATTATATCCAATTGCAGTTCCTGCGACAAAAATTTTGTATGATACAAGTCGTGTTTGTCAGGGAACTCAAATCATATTAACAGCGTCGGGAGCCGATAACTATCTGTGGTTTCCGATGGATTCATCAGGGATTAAGCTCCCGGTCACTATAGACAATTCAATGAAAATAAATTTGATTGGATTCAATAAGTCCGGTTGCTCTTCTGTTGATAGTGTGGAGCTTTCACCATACCTTAAGCCAAAAGTAGATTTTTCCGGATTGTCTTCATTTTATTGCATGAATGAATTGCCAGTGACATTAACGGGAAGCCCTTCAGGAGGTATTTTTTCAGGCGATGGTTTGACTGACAATATTTTTTCACCATCAAATGCTGGAACAGGCAAACATTACATTACTTATTTTTATACGACAAAAGAAGGCTGTTCCGCAAAAACGGTGAAAACCACAATGGTGTCGAACCTTGTTCCTATCATAAAACTTACGCCTGCAGATACGACATTAAAGAGAAATGGTTTTGTAAGCTATGATGCTGGCCAGGGATTTTCTCATTATTACTGGACTACCGGCGACACTACACGAAAAATTCAGGTCAATTATAATAATGCCTTTTCTGGGACAGACACGATTAGGGTTGAGGGATTGGTTGGTAATTGTATCAGTGTGGGGTCAGCAATTTTACGATTTGGTCAACTAACAGGATTGCCTGCCAATAAGGTCAAATTGGCCACTGCATTTCCCAATCCAAGCAAAGGGCAATTTTATGTGGAATACTCATTATCGGATTCTCCTTCTATGATAAAGGTTTTTAATGTCTCAGGAAAAGCAATATTCCAGAAAGAACTTCAGAAAATCCCAATTAACAGAAAAGTAAGATTTAATCTGACAGGAATCAAAGCAGGCATGTATTTTGTATGTTTTTATGGAAAAACAGAAGCGACAGTAGCCAAGGTTATAATCCAATAAATTTTAAGACCTTTGCAAAAAATTTAAACTAATCATAGATGAAAATTATAGGAATTGGAAATGCACTTGTGGATGTGTTGACCCAGTTGGAAAATGATGATCTGTTGTCTGAGTTGAGCCTTCCTAAAGGGAGTATGCAGTTGGTTGATGCTGAACGTGCCGCTCAAATTCAGGAAAGAAGTAAGACCCTGGCAAAACAGATGGCTTCAGGTGGTTCTGCCGCCAACACCATTCATGGTCTTGCAAAGCTGGGTATAGAGACTGCTTTTATTGGTTCAGTAGGGAAAGATGATACAGGTAGATTTTTTGAGGAAGATCTAAAAAACAGCAATATTCGTCCGGTGCTTTTTCACACAGATTCTCCTTCAGGAGTTGCCAATGGGATGATATCAAGAGACGGAGAGCGTACATTTGGAACTTTTTTAGGTGCAGCTTTGGAACTGTCAGCCGGACAACTGAAACCGGAACATTTCAATGGTTATGACCTTTTACATGTTGAAGGCTATCTGGTTCAGAATCATGAATTGTTGGAAACTATCCTGAGACTTGCAAAAGAAAATGGTTTGCAGGTGTCATTGGATCTGGCAAGTTACAATGTCGTTGAAGAGAATCTCAGCTTTTTGAGAGACATGGTGACGAAATATGTTGATATTGTATTTGCTAATGAAGAAGAAGCTAAAGCTTTTTCTGGCTCTGAGCCTTTTAAAGCTTTGGAAGATCTTTCAAACCTGACTAATATTGCTATAGTGAAAGTGGGAAGTAAGGGTTCCTATATAAAACAGAGCGACAAAATTATTGTTATTGAGCCAATTAAAGCAAATCCAATTGACACAACCGGAGCAGGTGACTTATATGCTTCAGGATTTTTATTCGGATGGGTGAATAATCTGGGTTTTGAAAAGGCAGGATTTATAGGTTCGTTGTTGGCGGGCACTGTAATAGAGGTAATGGGAGCAAAGTTTGGTGAGGAAAAATGGAATGAAATAAAAGCGATGATAAACTAATTTTGTAGTGTCAATATAAAAAGGAAGGCAGGCTTTTAAGCCTGCCTTCCTTTTTTATGAAAAAGCTTGTTTTAATTGGTTAATGCTGAACTATAAATATTTGGGACATTGGTTTTTGACCTCCTGACAGGGTTGCAAAGTAAATACCATTAGGCAGATCGTAAGTTGCAAACCGTAATCCATTTGGATTTGCAGAGTTCAGGGAACCTTTCCAGATGCATGTCCCATAACGGTTGTAGACAGTTACAAGATAATTAACATTACTGCTGGTCTTCTTTACTTTCAATGTAATGAAATTAGTGCTTGGATTTGGATAAGCAGTGATGTCTGTTGTTGAGGTTGAGATTTTTGATGGTGACATTATTGAGAAATAGTTATCACTTGAGTCAACAACTGCTGTCAATTTACTACCCGTAATCTTAATTCTGTAGTGAGCTCCTTGTTCTTGGTTTGAAGGAATAGTCCAGGTATATGTGCTTGGAGGCACATTCTTAGCAATCGTATCCACAAAATTCAAAACATTACTGGCATTATAATGAGCCAGATAAATGTTATAGTTATCCTGAAGATTCCCTTGCCAGGAAATTAAATAAGCATCACCTTGATACCATGTTTCGCCTCCATTAGGTTGTACGATGGTAATATATCCTCCTGGAGGAGCATTCGTTATAGAGAAAGTTGTATCACTTTCATCCCAAATAGTGGAATCGACAGTACTAATTACCTTGATCTTATAATTATTATCCATAGGAATTGTGTCAGAAATCGTCCATGTAATACTGTTGCCTTCAGCGTTCGAGTCAAGGACACCGTACAAAGTATCTGCTTTTAGCAATTCTACTTTTACATTCTGGGCAAAGTTCTTTGTCCAGGAAACCAGATGGGCGCTTCCTGGTGTCCAGGCTTCTCCGCCATTAGGCTGCTCAACGGTAATTGTTCCTCCTGGCAAATATTTTACCAATGAGAATGTAGAATCGCTAACATCGCTAATCGGCTGCAAGGAGCTAGCCACTTTAATTTTGTAACGATTTCCCAAAGTCAAAGTGTCGGAGATTAACCATGAATATGTGCTGCCCTCTACACCAGATGCTATCAAAGATGTATCTGATGCAACAGTATCAATTAAGTATATATTAACAGGTTCTGTTAGGTTGTCGGTCCATGAAATAATATGCGCCGTTCCTAATGTCCATTTATCACCTCCGTTTGGCTGGATAACCTTAACAGTTCCTCCCGGAACATAAGCAACAATCGAGAAGGTTGTGTCACTCATATCGCTCACCGGCTGCAAACTGCTGGATACTTTTACTTTGTAAGTATTGCTCAGAGCCAGGGTATCTGGAATAGTCCATGCATATGTACTTCCTGTTACGCCGTGAGCAATAACTCGTATTGAAGAGTCTGCTGTGTTAAACAAATCTATGTTCACAGGTTCGGTAAGATTATCAGTCCATGAAATGATATGGGCTGTGCCTCGTGCCCATCGAATACCAATCAGATTTGGCTGGATTACTTTAACTTCTCCGCCAGGAACAAATGCAACCACAGAGAACGTCGTATCACTTTGGTCCCAAATTGTACTGTCTCCTGTATCAACAACTTTAACTCTGTATGTTGAATCTATAGGAATGGTATCCGATATGTTCCATGCATAACGGTTATTGGTGTTGCTCGAATCAAGAACACTGTACAATGTATCAGCATGATAGAGTTCAACTCTTACAGGATCTGTAAAGTTTTCTTTCCAGGATAAAAGATGTGCGGTATTTACTGCCCAATGATCTCCTCCATTAGGTTGAATCAGTGTAATGGTCTGATGTAATGGGTGTTTCAAAATGGCAAATGTTGTATCACTTTGATCCCATATTGAGGGGAATAATGTATTGATTACTCGAATTCTATAACTTGAGTCTGTTGGGAGTGTATCGGGAACAGTCCACGGTAAGCGATTGTCTGTATTGCTTGAATCCAGAACTGCGTAAAGTGTATCGGCATGGTATAGTTCTACTTTAACCGGAGCTGTGAAGTTTTCGTACCAGGAGATTAAATGTTCTTCCCCGTATGCCCAGTGATCTCCACCATTCGGCTGTACAAGTTTTATAGCTTGATTTAGTGGGTGTGCTAAAACTGTAAATGTAGTATCGCTTTCACTCCAGATGGAGGTATCTTGAGTATCAATAACTTTTACTCTGTAACTCGAATCAATTGGAATGGTATCCGGAAGAGTCCATGTATACCTGTTATCAGTATTGCTCGAATCAAGAACAGTATATAAAGTATCAGCATGATAAAGTTCAACTCTTACAGGCGCAGTAAAGTTTTCGAGCCATGACATTAAATGCGACTCACCAACAGCCCATTTTTCTCCACCGTTGGGTTGTACAAGAGTTATACTTTGTCCCAATGGATGCGCAAGAATGCTGAATGTTGTATCACTTTGATCCCAAATAGTCGGATCTACAGTGTTTATGATTTTTATTTTATACAATGAATCAATAGGTAGTGTATCAGGAACAGTCCACACGTATCGGTTATCAGTATTACTTGAATCAAGGACTCTATAAAGTGTGTCTGCATGGAATAATTCCACTTTAACAGGATCTGTAAAGTTTTCGTACCATGAAATCAAATGTTGTTCACCCACTGCCCATTTATCACCACCGTTCGGTTGCACTAGAGTAATAGTTTGGCCCAAAGGATGGGCTATAATTGAGAATGTGCTATCACTGGAATCATTTATGGATGTGTCAGCGGTGTTAAAGACCTTGATTTTATAATTGGTACCAACGGGAATTGTATCCGAAATTGTCCAAGCAAAGCGATTGTCTGTTGCGCTGGAGTCTAAAACAGCATAAACTGTATTTCCACGCATCAATTTAACCATGACAGGATCTGTGAAATTATCAGTCCAGGAAACCAGATGAATGGTGCGTAATGCCCACTGATCTCCGCTGTTTGGTTGGATAAGTTTTATCGTACCACCCAATGGTGTGGCCAGGATTGAGAACGAAGCATTACTTGTATCTGTAATTGCAGTATCAGAAGTATTCAATACTTTGATTTTGTAAGTTGTGTCAACGGGAATAGTATCAGAAACGGTCCATGCAAACCCGTTGCCACTTACACTGGGAGCAAGAACACTGTATAAAGTGCCTGCCCGCAGTAACTCAATCTTCACAGGACTTGAGAAATTATCATACCATGAAATCAAATGCGAAGTTTTAACTGCCCAATTTTCTCCTCCATTAGGTTGAACTAATGTTATGGTTTTTGCAGGAGCGGTTGTATCGTTGGCAGAGATTGTATCTATTGAAAAATAATGAGCACTTGTGTCAGCAATGGTTGAGTCTACAGCATTGGATACCTTAATTCTATAATTTGTATCACTTGGAATTGAATCTGCAATAGTCCAAGCGTAGCTACTGCCATAAGCCTTTGTTGAAAGCACACTGTAGACTGTGTTACCGCGCATCAAAACAACTTTAACAGAATCCGGGAAATTATCTGACCAGGAAATAAGATGCTCAGTACCGATTTTCCAGTGAATTCCGGCGTCAGTTGGTTGTAATAGTTTTATGGAGCCATCGGCAGGTGTTGCAACTATTGAAAACAAAGAATCACTTTTTACATAAACGCTTGTGTCGTGGATGCTTACAATCTTTATAAAGCAGGAATCAGAGAGGGCTTGTGATTTTGAGATGTTCCAGGTAAATGTGGAGCCGGATATTGAATCAGCACCAGGAAGTGTAGTATAGGTTCTCCCTCCGTTGATGCTAAGTTGTATTGCTGCCTTTGAAACATAATTTGTCCATGAAATTAAATGGCTTGTTCCGTCCGCCCATTTTTCCCCGCCATTTGGCTGAATTATCGCATTAGAATCAGCAGGCAGGGTCGCCCTGATTGCAAAAAATGCGTTACTGGTAGCACTAATGCTGCTGTTGGTTGTACTAACAATTTTTATCATACACTGACTTGAAGTATCCTGACTTGTCGGGATATTCCATGTCCAGGTAGTACCAGAAACAGAATGGCTAAGTGTATCACTATAATTAAGACCACCATCGGTGCTCAAAATAATCATCACCGGTTTTGTAAGATTATCTGTCCATGAAATCAAATGGGAGGTTCCCACAACCCATTCTTCCCCACCATTTGGCTGTATAACTGAAACCGATGGCGTTTGACCTATCACTACAGAACTTGTTGTCAGAAAAAATATCCCTAACAACAGCGAGCTTATAGAGTAAAGAAGCTTTTTCATGATATGTTTGTTTTACTTTTTTAAAATTGTGCTTTTGACTGAAAACAGTTTTGCTAATGCATATTAATTAACTTGATAGTCTTGGTCCCGTCTCCTGATGCAAGTGTAGCAAAATAGATACCGTTGGATAAGCCTTGCATATTTATATGAAAACGATGTTCGCCTTGATTTAAAGTTCCCTCATAAATGGTTTGAATCCTCTCCCCATCAAGGTTGTATAGATATATTTTGAGTTGTGCATTATTTTTAAGGTTAAATGTCATATTAGTGGACCCGGATGATGGATTTGGTCCAAAACTCAATCCGGTTATATCATTCAATTCGTGGATTCCTGTTGTCACTGATTTAGGGTAATGGGCATCAACATGGTAGCCCGTGAAGTATGATTGATCCAAATTATAGTTATATGAAATCTGAAGAAGTCCATCCTGATTTTGATCCCATGCTCCATTCCAAGTGTAAAAATCACCCGTAGTTGCATTCCCTTGCTGATCAAATACATATTGATAAAGTGTAGTGTCTGCCCAGGCAGAATTCTTCCAGATTTGATTCATGGCAGATTCTATTCCGCCGTATTGGTCATAAAAGTATTGGGCCTTTTCATTATTTACCCAGGCATTGTTTTTCCATGACTCGCCGACCCCTCCTGTCATAAAACCTGAAGAATTGTAAGAGTATGTATATCTTTCAGAATTAGCCCATGTTGTGTCGTTCCAGAATTTGCCTACATAAGAAATCATATTGCTGGCTGAATCATAAGTATAATCTTCCTGATAATAGTTAACCCATTGCTGGCGGCTCCCATTTTCAATGGTACTTTTGATTACGTTTCCAACAGAGTCATAAACAAATATGTATTTCTGTTGATTATTCCATGTGGTATCATTCCAGATGTATCGGTAAGATGTCGAAAGATTTCCTGCAGAATCGTAAGCATATATCTCATATGCATCCACTGACCAGCTATTTCCATTCCATTTATCCGTATAATAGGCTGCTTTCTTCCAGTTGGAATTGTAGTTGTAATAACTGCTGTCGCTGTTAACCCATTTCCCGTTTTGCCATATCTGTTCATATGTTGAGAGCAAGCTCCTTTGCTGTCCATATGTATAAAGTTTTCTGGTACTGTTTTGCCAGCTTCCGTTAACCCAGTTTCTCCAACTGTCTGACAATTCGTTTCCAATTGAATCATAAGTGGCAGTATCCATAGTGGATTGCACCCAAACCCCTCCTTTCATATTCTGTGTGTGAGTGGAACTTCTGTTTCCAGTTTGGCTGTATGAGAAAATATATCTTTCTGGATTATTCAAAACTGAATACACTACAGCAGTATCAATTTTTACGTTTTGAAGATTTGTTGATTTAAAAATCGGTTTATGCTTTGGAAGCAATAGCAAATTAAGTCGCTGCATAAAATGCATGGGAAAAGCAATAGAACCAGCATTTATTTTCAGAGACTGAAAATTCCCGTCTTTATTTGCATTAATATTTTGAGCTTCTATACCTGGAAGCCTTAAAATGATTAAGGTAAATAAGTATATTAATGCTAAAATGTATTTTTTCCTCATACGCTAGCCTTTTCAATTAATATTGCTTCCATAACCGGATAACATAATAATTATGTTAAAAAAATCTCTTTAAACTCTTGTCTGTCGGGTATTTTTAGACAGGTCCATACAATAAAACGCAGAACTATTAATACAAAAAATGGACGTTTTACACAATAATTAGTTATAATACCCGTTATCCTTAAGTAATATTGTCCCCTAAATATGGGGCTAAAACTACTATATTTATTAGCAATAAGCAAGTTAAAAGAGCATTTTTTTGTTTTTTTAATATCAAAAGCTTTTTCTAAATGCTCAAATGTGTCTGGAATTGGCGTAATAATTACTATTTACTTGACTTTTTTTCTAATAAATGATCTTTTTTGGTAAAGCCTTCTTGAATCTTGTCCCATAAATATTTAGATCAAGACTGACTTACTGTGTCAGTGTCTAAAAATTAGATTAGGCAACAAGAAAAAGATAGTAGGTTTTTAATCTTTCTAAATAACTTACCTGATTTTAAAACTGATTGTTTTTTATTACATTTGCGTTCGTCCGTTCTACGGGCGAAAATTATTTTTTACACATCATTTAATAACCGATTAAAGATCAATCTTATAAAGAGTGAAATCTTTAGTGTAAGATTCTTTAATGTCTAAAAAATTATAGCATATGAAGGTATATCAATCTAGTGAAATCAGGAATGTGGCGCTAATCGGAGGAGCTAAATCGGGAAAGACAACATTGGCAGAAGCTATGTTGTTGGAAGGCAAGATAATAACCCGTAAAGGAGCTGTAGAGGATAAAAATACAGTTTCCGATTACAGACCTATTGAACAGGAGAGAGAGCATTCGGTTCATTCCTCTTTGTTGCATACGTTGTATGATAATAAGAAGATTAACTTAATTGATGTTCCCGGGTTTGCTGACTATGTTGGTGAAACTATTGCTGCACTAAATGTGGCTGATACAGCTGTAATGCTTATAAACGGGCAGGCTGGTGTTGAGGCAACCACGGAAACAGCGTGGAGACAGACCGTTGCATCTAACAGTCCCGTGGTTTTTGTGGTAAATCAGCTTGATCACCACATGGCTAACTTTAATGATACCGTCAATTCGTTGACTGATTATTTTGGAGACAAGGTTACTGTTGTTCAATATCCTGTTGATGCCGGCGAAAATTTCAGCACTATTATCGATTTGGTTTTGATGAAGCAATTGAAATTCAAAACTGGTGGTGGTGAACCCGAAATTTCTGATATCCCTGATCCTGAGCAGGACCGTGCTACCGAGCTACATTTGAAACTGATTGAAAATGCTGCTGAAGGCGCTGAAGAGCTTATGGAAAAATATTTTGAAAACGACACTTTGACGATTGAGGAGATGCGCGAAGGACTTCGTCTTGGTCTTATCAGTCGTTCTATATTCCCGGTAATGGTAGCCACTGCAAAACATGGCATTGGCGTTACAAGACTTTTGGATTTTATTTGTAAATCCTGTCCTGCACCTACTGATATGCCCCCACGTAAAACTGTTGATGGTCTTGAGTTTAAATGCAATTCCAATGATACAGCAGCACTGTTTGTATTCAAAACTTCTATGGAACAGCATCTGGGCGAAGTTTCCTATTTCAAGGTTTATGGTGGAAAGATAAAAGAAGGTATGGACCTGATTGATACCAGAACAAGAGATAAACAAAGGATTACACAGCTTTTTGTGTTGAATGGTAAAAATAGGGAAAAGGTTGAAGAAGTTGAAGCTGGTGATATTGTTACCACAATTAAATTGAAAGATGTTTTGACAGGTGATACTTTGATGGATCCAAAGAAAATAGATAGCGGATTTGTATCATTTACGATGCCTGATCCATTATATACCGTGGCTATCAAGGCGGTCAACTCGGCTGATGACGAAAAAATGGGAGCTATTTTGAATGAGATCCATAAAGTTGACCCAAGTCTTGGAGTTAAATATTCACGTGAGCTGAAACAACAACTTATTCATAGTCAGGGTGAGTTTCATGTAAATACTGTTAAATGGTATCTTAATAAGGGTAATAACCTGGAGGTGGAAATCAGTGTGCCGAAGGTGCCTTATCGTGAAACCATTACTAAGATTTCAAATGCAAGTTATCGTCATAAAAAGCAATCGGGTGGTTCAGGTCAGTTTGGTGAAGTACATATGAGGATTCAGCCTTATGTAGAAAATTACAAACAACCAACTGATTTTCCTGTAAGAGGAACTGAAGTTTATGATCTGGCCTGGGGTGGAAAACTTGTTTTCCATAACTGTATTGTTGGTGGGGCCATCGATGCTCGTTTTATGCCAGCAATCTTGAAGGGGATTATGGAAAGGATGAACGAAGGCCCACTTACAGGTTCTTATGCACGCGATATAGTTGTCTATGTTTATGACGGAAAAATGCACCCGGTTGATTCCAATGAAATTTCGTTTAAATTGGCCGGACGAAATGCTTTCATCCAGGCATTTAAAGAAGCAAGTCCGAAAATCATGGAACCTATTTATGATTTAGAAGTAATGGTTCCTGAGGATGCTATGGGATCTGTGATGACAGACCTTCAGGGACGTCGTGGAATGATCATGGGAATGGATAGCGTTGGTAAAAATCAGATTATTCGCGCAAAAGTTCCGGGAGCCGAAATCGCTAAATATGCAACTTCACTTAGCTCAATTACATCCGGACGAGGTGTTTTCAACATGAAATTTGATCAATATCAACAGGTTCCAATGGATGTTCAGGAAAGGCTGTTGAAAGAATACGAAGAATCTCAGGAAGAGGAAGAAGATTAAAATCTTTTATTTAGAGAAAGAAAAAAAGCAGGCACTCTGAGGTGCCTGCTTTTTTTATTGAAGTCCAGAATCAAAACTAATTTTTCAACAATTTTCGCGTAAAGCTCAGATGACGGTTTTCATCTGTAAATCTTACGATGTACAGTCCTCGTGGAAGTCCGCTCACATCCATTGTAAATTTTGAGAATCCCTTTGCTGGGTAGAATTGTTTCATCAAAGCCCTCTGACCGAGGATCGAAAAGATTTCTACCTTCAAAGGAAGTGCCTTTTCCGAATTAACAGTAAAAATAAAGGTGTTATTTACAGGATTAACAAAATGAAAAATATCAAAATCCACAGTTGTCTCAGAATTTGTTCCAAGGGGTTCATCAACCTGCAATTTCATGGTTACCGGCAAGTGATCTGAATTATTATAAAGAGCATTCAATACATCAGGAGGTACAATTTTATCGGCAGGCGCATCTAAAAGTGAAAGATTAAAGTGCTTTCCATCTTGGCCGACAGCTTGATAAGTCCCGGGGATATAGTGTACTCTTTTATTATCATTTTTTATATTACTGGAAATCATTATAAAATCGAATCTGTCATCCATTCCCCCCGTTGATGCACATCCGGAAGAGGTGGTATGTGTACTTTGTGTGTGGAAAGCTGCGTAAGCAGGATTAGAATGCCAGTCTCCGATTTCATTAATAGGATCATAAAACCGAATAATTGGGTCTGAATAATTAATAAAATCCTGAAAAGCTGCTTCACTGGAACTATAAATATTGAAGTCTCCCATCAAAAGATAATTGTTGTCAGGTTTATGATTTTCGAGATAGCTCATCGTATTAGATGCCATAGTAGCCCTCATTGCTTCATATGTGCTTCCCGAACTGGCTTTTAAATGCGCAACCACACAATACAGGAAAATTGTATCTCCCTGGCTTAAATTATCAGATTTGAAATACAGTTTGTATATATCCACATCCCGAATATAATTTTGGGCAATAGTGTGTCCCGCCAATCCAAGTTTTTCGGAATTGTAGTAAAGCATATTCACCAAATCGGAACTAGTGTTCTGGCTGATAAAATTTGCCATCTTGTATTTTGTAACTCCAAGCGTGTCTAATGCAGCATTTAATAAATGTTGCTGCATATCTGTCGACGATGACATCTCACAAACTGTGAAAATATCAGGATTGACATAGTTGACAATGGTACGAATATATCCATCCTTGTCATGATAATTATTATTCGTCGGAGTGCAATAGCTGGTATAATTCCCGTAGTTCAGTAAATTATACTGAAGTACTGTCAGCGTGTCCTGTGCCGAAGAATAAAAAAAAGAAAATAAAAAAATCCACAGTAAAAATTTCCTCATAAGCAACTTTTTTACAAAGTTAGACAATAGAGGGTTCTTTTGTTCTGTAGCAGAGCATTTTCAGAATTCTATTCCTATAATTCAGAAAAATTTACCAATCACTCAGAATATTTAACCTGGATACTATGGTGCTGCAATATGAATAAAAACATATTCTGGGTTATAAAACCATGAGAAATCATACAGAATTTTAGTTGGGTTAACCTCCTGATTTTGATCTCAGAAATAGT
This sequence comes from Bacteroidales bacterium, assembly GCA_014860665.1. Lineage (GTDB taxonomy): Bacteria > Bacteroidota > Bacteroidia > Bacteroidales > F082 > Sulfidibacterium. The sequence goes on from JACZJI010000126.1 coordinate 39,149, forward strand.
TAATTTTCCTGATTAAATCTAATCTACCAGAACTTTGGCTTTTTTCCTTCTGACGTAAAATCGTGCTCCTACAAACTGTCCAAGGAAAAATGCTCCCACAAGGAACGGATATGTGTAAAGCTGAAATCCTAAATGAAAATGAAAACGTAAGAAAACAATAAATGGAATGGGAAGGTGAACTGCTAGAAACCATTTCCATGAGAATTTTTTTACTGATGCCCTCCAGTATCCCCAAGGCATATTGAATAAAAAAGTAAGTACTGTAACAATTCCCAGATTTAAGTATTCATGCATAGCAGAAATTTTGCGCAAAAATAACTATAAAAGTTTTTTATACCAGAAAATGGACGATTTCTTACTTCGATAGAAAAAAAAGGAGGCTGCCCAAGAGGATTTGGACAGCCTCAAGAATATTAACCTCAAAAAATATTGCTATTGTTGCGCAGCATCCATTCCGGCAATCAAAATCATATTTACGATTTCGTTGACGCTACTACCCATCTGAAGGATATGAACCGGTTTGTTCATTCCGTTCAGTATGGGCCCAATGATTTCGAAACCTGCTGTTTTGTTGAGTAGTTTGTACGCAATGTTTGCCGACGACAGATCAGGAAAGATTAATGTATTGACGTTTTTCCCTAAGATTTTTGAGAATGGGAAATTTTCTTGCATCATTTCCTGATCCAAGGCGGTGTTGGCCTGAATTTCACCATCTACACAGAGGTCTGGATGGTTTTTGTGGAGTTCCTGCACAGCTTGTCTTACTTTAACAGGTTCGGATGCTTCAACAGATCCAAAATTGGAGTAAGACAGCATGGCAACGACAGGTTCCATGTTAAACCGTTTTACAACATCAGCAGCCTGAAGTGTAATCTGAACTAATTCATCAGAAGTGGGCTCCTTGTTCACCGTACAATCGCTTAGGAATAAAGGCCCCTCATCGGTCAAAACTATATACAAACCTGTTACAGTTTGAACACCGGGTTTTCTTCCTATAACTTGCAACGCAGGACGAATTGTATCGGGATAATTTCGTGTCAATCCAGAAAGAACAGCATCGGCCTCTCCATTTTCAACAAGCATGGAGCTGATATAGCTATTCAGCTTCATGTTTTCTTTTGCGGTGCGAAGGTTCATGCCGCGGCGTTTCCTTTTGTCGAAAAGCTGCTGGATATAACCATCCATTTTTGCTTTGTTTTGTTCCGATTTAGGATCAATGATGGTAACACCATCAAGCTCCAGCTCGTTTTCAACGATGATTTTTTTGATTTTTGCTTCATTCCCCATAAGGATGGGAATAGCAAGTTTTTCGTTGGCTACAATTTCAGCAGCTTTAAGGATTTTGTAATTTTCTGCGTCAGCAAGTAAGATTCTCTTGGGATCCCTTCTACAGGCACCTTTCATTTGCCTTTTCAACGGGTTTGTCAGTCCCATTCTTTTTCGGAGTTCTTCGCGGTATTTTTCCCAGTCTTCTATGTTACGTTGAGCAACACCCGATTCCATAGCTGCTTTTGCCACGGCCGGAGCTACGATTTCAATAAGTCTCGGATCGGTGGGTTTGGGAATAATATAGTCTCTTCCAAATTTCAAGTTGCTGATCCCGTAAGCTACATTAACTTCTTCAGGTACAGGCTCTTTTGCAAGCTCAGCCAATGCTTTTGCTGCAGCTAGTTTCATCTCCTCGTTAATTTTTGTTGCTCTGACATCCAAAGCCCCTCTGAAAATAAATGGGAATCCCAAAACATTGTTTACTTGGTTCGGGAAATCAGAACGCCCTGTTGCCATCAATACGTCAGGACGAGTGGCCATAGCCAGATCATAAGAAATTTCCGGGGTTGGGTTTGCCAAGGCAAAAACAATCGGATCTTCTGACATGGACAATAACATTTCTGGTTTCAAAAGCCCACCCGTGGATAATCCTAAAAACATATCGGCTCCTTTAATGGCTTCTTCCAATGTATGAACTGGTTTATCGGTAGCAAATTGTTTTTTTGTTTCATTCAGGTCGGTGCGGTCTGTGTGAATTACACCCCGGCTGTCGAGCATGATAATGTTTTTAGGATTTGCTCCTAATTTAATGTAAAGCTTGGTGCAGGAAATTGCCGATGCACCAGCTCCACTGACTACGATTTTTAGATCTTCAATTTTTTTACCTAGGACATCAATAGCATTTAATAATCCTGCAGAAGAGATGATGGCGGTACCGTGCTGGTCATCGTGCATTAAAGGAATGTTTAATTCCTCTTTCAGTCTTTCTTCAATGTAAAAGCACTCAGGAGCTTTGATGTCTTCCAGATTGATGCCTCCAAAGGTCGGAGCAATGGCCTTGACGATCTGGACAATTTTTTCCGGATCGGTTTCATCAATCTCGATATCAAAAACATCGACATCAGCAAAGATCTTGAAAAGCAAACCTTTTCCTTCCATAACAGGTTTTCCGGCTTCAGGACCAATATTTCCAAGTCCAAGAACTGCAGTTCCGTTGGAGATAACTGCCACAAGGTTTCCCTTGGCGGTATATTTGTATACATCACTAGGATTATCCTTGATAGCAAGGCAAGGATCTGCAACGCCCGGAGAATAAGCCAATGATAAGTCGCGTTGGGTGGAATAGGGTTTGGTAGGAATAACCTCTATTTTCCCCGGACGCCCCAAAGCATGATAATTAAAAGCGTCCTTTCTGAATAAATTGTCCATAATTTTGTTTTTTTTTGACGAAGCAAAGTTACAATATATTGGTTACTTTTTGTTCAGAAAAATAAATTAATTGTGAATTTATAAACAATTGAAATGAGTCTATAGAACTAACATTTAAGCTGATGAATGTTTTCAAATTATGGGTGATAGTTGGGGGAACGGGAAGGAATATTGGTAAGACTACCTTTTCGGAAATTCTTATAAAAAAACTGAGCCGATATAGCCCTGTTACAGGGATTAAAATATCCAACATAAAACCTGAGGGATTGGAATTTCATGGCACTCATGATCATAAAAGTGGTGAAGCTTTCTTTATTTATGAGGAGACCAGAACTGATGGAAACAAAGATAGTATTCGATTTCTGAAGTCTGGTGCGACAAAGTCATATTTCGTACAAACCAATGATGATTTTTTGCCTGAAGCTTTTCAAAAATTACAGGATTATATGAATGGAGACGAGATCGTGGTTTGTGAATCCAATAGTCTTATCAATATTATGAAACCAGCCGTTTTCCTGATGATAAAAGGTGAAAGCAATAAAGCTTCAAAAACTTACGTTGAGAAATCTTTAAAGCAGGCAGATTATGTCTTAGATGCTATGGATTTAAATCAGTTTGAGAAAGTGGCTGAAGCTATTATATTGAGAGATCGTGAACTGAAGTTTTTGATGGGTGAGAAGTAATAGTAGCTAATCCGGGAAATAATTTACTTTGTCAACTACTTTCTGAATCTTATATTCCAGGGTGTTTAGTTCCAGAGAAACCAGATTTCCATATCCCGGGAAACCGGTAAGATAAATTCCGTTGTCTAAATTTATTGACAATGCATGTTTATCTTCAATATTTTCTTTGATAGTTTCAATAGTGGAAGGATTATGCCCATGTACTATTCTTTTCCCTTTGATCATCTCATGTTTAGTGATAAAATTCCTGATCCAGATCATAGATTCAGTATCGGAAAGAGGATCTTCTATGTCAAAGTTAAAACCTGCATGAACAGCAAAAAAATCATCTAGTTCCAGATAGTAATCTCTTGAGCGCATCCAATCGATATATTCTTCAGGAATATCGCTGGGTTCTTCTACTTGAAAGCTTTTTAAGGTCTGAATGCCTCCCAAACCTGACCAATGCTGTTGGTAACGTCCGAGATGCTTGTAGCCTGTCTGGTGTTTGAGTTTTTGACTTTCTTCAAAAGCTTTTATGCAAATTGATTCATGGTTTCCGGTTAAAGCGGCTACATGGTAGCCCTGCTCTTCCAGATTCATAATAAAATCAAGTACTCCTTTGCTGTCTGGACCACGGTCAATATAATCTCCTAAAAAAACAAGGTGATCTTTTTTATCAGGATTTATCTGCTGAAAAATAAGTGTTTTCAGTGTTTCCGAACATCCGTGTGTGTCCGGTATGACCCAGATTTTTTCCATAGCACTTTAGTTTTAAAAATGGTAATGGTCAGGCCGGTGGTAGAAAAGAAAGGGGGAGGGTTGCTCCCCCTTTGGCTTTATTTTCCTTTGGCCTGATTGGCCACTTGTTCCATCAGTTTTTTGACTTCTTCCGGATCGCCCAGGAAATAGTCTTTTATAAAATTCATATTGTCATCAAATTCAAAAACGTAAGGAATTCCCGTTGGGATGTTAAATTTGATAATCTCTTCTTCACTCATGCCCTTCAGGTGCATCACCAGTGCCCGGAGGCTGTTGCCGTGAGCAGCCACCAGCAGGTCGCCCATTTCTTCCAATGAAGGTTTAATTTCACTTTCCCAAAATGGAAGCATTCTTTCAATAACTTCTTTCAGCGATTCGGTTAAAGGCAATTCTTCCGGTTTCAGTTCTGCATAACGTGGGTCAAAACGTGGATTTCTTTCATCGTCTTCAGCAAGCGGTTCTGGCGGAATATCAAAGCTGCGACGCCACATCAGGACTTTCTCATCTCCATATTTCTGTGCGGTTTCGGCTTTGTTCAATCCCTGTAAATTACCATAATGTTTTTCGTTAAGCCTCCAGCTTTTTCTTTCTTCGATCCACATCATGTCCATTTCTTCCAGTGCCAGCCAAAGTGTTTTGATGGCACGGTTCAGATAGGAGGTATAAGCTCTTCTAAAAGAATAACCTTCTTTTTTCAATACCTTGCCAGCTTTTTTTGCTTCCTGAATTCCCTGCTCTGACAGAGGAACATTGGTCCATCCTGTAAAGCGGTTTTCTTTGTTCCAGGCGCTCTCGCCATGCCTTAATAATACTAATCGTTTCATTTTTTTACGTTTAACCTTGAATAATTTATGTTCTATCTTTGGTCGCTCTTTTTTGGCTGTAATTCAATTTCGTTTATAAATTTGCTCTTTATTTGTTGTCATTATGAAAGTCCAGACACCTCGTTTTTTGCATAAGCTTTTTCCAAGATTGATTTGGAAAGAGAGTGTTACGTCAAAAGAAATCTATCTGACCTTTGATGATGGACCTCATCCAAACATTACACCAAAAATATTGAATATTCTGGCCCAATTTGATGCAAAGGCCTGTTTTTTTTGTGTCGGTGAAAATGTTCACAAACATCCTGACACTTTTCAAAGTGTTTTAGAGGCAGGGCATCAGGTTGGAAATCATACTTATAATCATTTGAATGGTTGGAAGACTCCGGATAATATGTATTTCGAAAACGTGCAGCAATGTAATGAAAAAGTACATTCAAGTTATTTCAGACCACCTTACGGGAAAATTAAATCTTCACAAATCAAAGCGCTGAAGAAAAAATACAATATTGTGATGTGGACAGTCATCACCCACGATTATGATTCGAAATATGATTCTGAAATCTGTTTGAAAAAAGCGATTCAAAAGACCCGGCCCGGAGATGTGGTTGTTTTCCACGATAGCCTGAAGGCGGAGAAAAATGTGTTGTATGTGTTGCCTAAGTATTTGGAACACTTATCAAAACTGGGATATCGGTTTGTTACGTGGAAATAGAGAAAACATTGTCAATCAGTTGCTATGGGTTTAAACCCGTGGCAACTCATTAAAGTATATCAGGTGGTAGGTATTTTCAAAACACGTGCCTCTTGCTCAATCATAACCTGCTGAATTATAATTCAAAATAGGTCGATTTCAGTATTCAATTAGAAAATTTATCTAAAAAACTAGGGTTTTTCGTTTTTTTTTTTTTTTTTACTTTGTAGAACCAAAACCGAAATGAAAAATCCTTTCGACCCCAATTCGATCCCAAGGATTTTGTAAAATATGCTTGTTGGAGGAGAAAAACCTCCTTAAATTGATATGAACTGAAATTGCAAATCAATCATGCATAATAAAGAAAGGAGGTTTGTATGAAAAAATAGTTAGCTATCCTTTTCTGGCTGCTGGTTATAGCAATTGGCGGTACAAAAGGTGGGCTTAACGATGAAAACAAAATTAATTCAATTGAAAACTTTAAATCAACAAAATAATGAAAAATGTTTTTTCTAAATTAGCAACTATAACTGCAATTATTTTAACAATAGGCATGATTACTTCGTGTCAAAAGAATTCCAATCTCAAGACAGGCGAGAGCAAAAGCAATTTAACAGATAATACTTTAAAAAGTTTGTCCGTTATACCGGTTAAAAATGGTGTACTTGCTTTCAAAAATGCAAGTCAATATCGTAAAACGATAGAGGCATTAGGCAATTATACTAAAACTGAATTAAGTTCCTGGACAGAATCAGAAGGCGTTGATTCCTATAATTAGAGAACTGATGTAATACTTGATTCAGTGGGAAATGTAAACTCCAAAAGTGAACTGTACAGCCTCTTGAAGAAATATCAGGATTTTTTAATTCTTAAGAGTCAAGACGGAGAAAATGATATTGATTTAACGGTGGAACCGAACATTTTTACCAATGTGGCTAATAAAAATGGGTTATTTATTATAGGTAAAAAAGCATATCTTATTTTAGGAAATTATTTGCTGGAGATTAGTATGAATAATATGACTAAACTCCTAACGGTTCACTACCCTGACATTAAAAATAACACTGTCCCTTCTGATATAAAGGTGAATAAATACTTGAATACCATCCCGCTCAACGGACAGAATAATGAAAAGAATGTAGAAGCCGGTGGCGGTGGTGGCGGTGGTGGAACATCATCAACATCATCTACATCAAGTCCTGTACATAGTATTTATAATCAACACAGTACATCTAACAGGAGAGTATGTTTATGGGCGTATGCAACTGCTTTGGGTTCAACTGATCAAACTAACGTTCAATATACGTGTCGACTCAGGGTGGAAGCAGAGAAAAAAATATTGTTGTTTGTGTGGGTTCCGTATTCAACTGATATTTACATTGAAGGAACTACCGGTACGACAAATGATTTTTCTGTAGAAACAGCATGGGGAGTGGAGTCTTACTCTATTCCTGAGCTTACATATGTAAATCAAACTAATGCTTATACTAATCCCCCATATAGTTTAGGGGTAAAATATTTGTATTCATACCCGGGGACTGATGCCTACCTTATACATGTACATGTAAAAGCCTGGACAAGAGGTACGGGGGAAAGTACTTATGCAAGTCTTAACTATGATCGCTATTAAAAACAGTAGCAATATGAGAAGGTCATTTACCATTTTTATTTTATTGTTGTTCCCTTTCTGGGCAAACGCACAATGGACAGTACAAATAACTGCCGGAGGAGGCCCTGCTATGGAACTTGCGAGGGAAGTACATCAGATTGTGGCGTCCCGTGCAGAATATTCAAATGGAACCAACGGTTATTTTGGTTATTCTTACCAGGCAGGATTGGATGTGCAGTACTTTATTAATTCCCGTATAGGAATCGGGACAGGAGTAGCCTATCAGTACAGTGGGTCAAAGGATGATCTTGAATCGTATTTTGGGTACCAAAGCCAGCAACATTCTTCAGCTATTAAAATTCCTGTAAACTTACTATGGTCCCCGGGTAAATTGCACCATTCCCTGTTTCGTTTTGGGTTGGCGGCCAATATTGGTTTGATGCCTTATAAAATGTTGAATAGTTACGTAACAGACGAATATGCCCCCTTCTTCTCCAGTCTCGTTCTGGGATATTCTTATCAATTAGGTAAACGCCTAAATGCTGGTATTTTAATAAACAATGATATTAACTGGTATTCAAGAGTTACACAGTACAATATTAACTATGACAGTGGCGGTATTGAAAATAACAACACAACTGAAAACTTTATATTTAATAAGCACTTCTTTACTGCCATGATTATATTGAGCTATCGGTTGTTTGGGAATAAATAAGGAAAAATCTGAAGAAAATTTATTCAGAATTAATTTATAAGCCGTTACAACATGTATCATTTAGTCTGTGACGGCTTATTTTTACAGCGTAAATTTTACGGAGTTTATGAGTTATAATATTTCGTATTTTCGAATGCACCTTAAAAAACAAAACCCATGACCCCTCTTCTGGAATTTTTAATGGAAAAAGCGCGAAATTTTTGCGCTTACCAGGAGCGAAGCATCGAAGATATCAAAGCTAAATTATCTCAATGGAAAGCCTCAGAAGATACCGTTGAAGAGATAATTGGAAAGCTCAAGGAAGAAAATTATGTGGATGAAGAGCGGTTTGCAAGGGCTTTTGCTGTTGGAAAACTGCGCTACAATAAATGGGGTAGGAACAAGATTATTTATGCCCTGAAGCAAAAGCAAATCCCTGATTTGTACATCCAAATCGGATTGGGTGAAATCGACGATGACGAATACATCAACACACTGAAAGCCATTTTATCTTCTAAGAAAGTTACCGGAGACAGTGATTATGTCCGCCAGAATAAACTGGTTCGCTATGCAGTTCAGAAAGGTTTTCAGGCTGATCTCGCCTGGAAGATATTAAAAGGCGAAATATGAACCCCTTCTACTAGTCGTCTTCCACAATATGTGAAGCATAATTTCTCCATTTCTCCACCAACTGTTTCATATCATCGGGCAGTTCCGAATCGAAAAACAGTTTTTTCCGGGTAGTGGGATGCACGAATCCCAGGGTTTTGGCATGCAGTGCCTGACGGGGTAAGATCTTAAAGCAATTCTGGACGAACTGTTTGTATTTGGTAAACGTGGTTCCTTTGATAATCTCATCACCACCGTAACGTGCATCGTTGAACAAAGGATGTTTTATATGTTTGAAATGCGCCCGGATCTGATGGGTGCGCCCGGTTTCAAGTTTACATTCCACCAGCGTGACATAGCCTAATCTTTCCAGTACTTTGTAGTGGCTGATGGCTGATTTCCCGTAAGAACCGTCTTCATATACGGTCATCTGGCGCCTGTCTTTCTGATGGCGTCCCACATGGCCTTCAATGGTGCCTTCATCTTCTTCAAAATCACCCCAGGCAATGGCCTGATAAACACGGTCGACATCATGATCGAAAAATTGTTTTGCCAGTGCTGTTTGTGTCATTTCGTTTTTCGCTACCAGCAAAAGACCGCTGGTGTCTTTGTCAATCCGGTGAACGAGGTAACCGAAGCCATTTTCAACTTCATGATTTCCTTTTTTCTCGAAATAGCCAGCCAGAGCATTCAATAATGTGCCGTCGTAGTTGGCGTGTGCCGGATGCACTACCATTCCAGCAGGTTTGTTAATCACGATGACATCTTTATCTTCATATACGATTTCCAGCGGAATGTCTTCAGGAAGAATATCAGTAACCCTTGGCGGATGCGGCAGGACAACTGAAATAATGTCTCCCGGTTTTACTTTGTAGTTGGGTTTTACGGCAGATTCGTTTACCAGAATATTTCCCGCTTTAGCGGCATTCTGTATCTTATTGCGAGATGCATTGACGATCCTGTTAAACAGAAACTTGTCAATGCGTAGGGGCGTCTGCCCGGGATCTGCTACAATTCTGTGGTGTTCGTACAGTTCTTGTTCCTGACCTTCTTCGTGTTCTTCTTCTTCTATATTTATCATATCTTATTTTCTTACAACAAACCGTACAATATAAATCTTGTCTTTAACATAAATCCTGGCAAAATAAAAACCGTTGGATAGATATTGTGTCGAAAAATAGTTCTCCGTTAGCTCTTGTCTGCTTACTAAATTTCCTAACACATTGTAAACTTCTATGTTTACTGGAGTTCCAGCCTGGATGTTGAGCCCTGAGAAGGAAATCCCGTTCGTTGCAGGATTGGGATAGGCTTTCAGAATATCGTTGTTTGTGGCAGTGTGATTTTGCGTAGCCAGAACTATATTTTTTCCTATCACAGGACGAATCATCAATGCACCGTGAAAACTAGTTTGGTACCAATTATTGTCTGTGTAGTAAAAGCTCTTGCTCTGGGCGTCATCATTTGCATCAAATCCAATGTTCACATCATCCAGCTGTCGTTGCAATCCCACATAAAAAACACCGGATAAAACAACCGGCTGATTCAGCCTGTAGGTGTCAAATCCATACAGGTCCGAACTCCACTGCACCTGTTCATTATCCTGCTCATAGACTATATCTCCCGGCTTACCGTTGTTGTCACTCCAGACCATAAGATTAAAATAAATCAACGAGCTGCTGCCCTGGGGCTTATTAAAATAAATCTTTATTGCAGTCAGTGTGTCAGGAGTATTCATCTTGAATTCGCAGGCTACCATAGCGCCTGACGGTTCTATTCCGTAACCCAGTTCTGGTGTGCCGTCATCATAGGAAAAATAGTTGTAAAACTGCTGTTTGTAAACCATGGAATCTCCCTGAATGATTCCATCAACCGGGTCGCTAATATACTGTTTAATAAGGTAGGAAGCTGTGTCCTGATTATAATCCAGTGAAAACAGACTGTTCACCGGAGGACAGGCTTGGGCTGCAGAAGCTGTAGTGTTACAATCTTCAAAACCTACGGATGTGAATGGCTGTAATGTGTTGATGCCTCCGTCGTAAGAGTAATTAAAAGAGCCACCTTCCTGATTGACTGTATAATTGTAGTGTACTGAATGGGCTACTTTGTCCAGATTGGCGATGTAAACATGAAACGACGGATTGGTGGAATTAGTCGGATCTGCACGGTACTGTGCATAGGGCATCGATGTGTAATTCTTAATAAAGGAAGGATACGTTCCTGAAAAAGTCAGCCTTTTATAAGTAGTATCCCCTGCAGATCGGTTTGCATTCAGATACACATAATCTACATTCCACTCGTCTGTATTTGTTTTCCATGAAGGGATGGTATTGTTGGCGATTGTCACATAATTATAAAATCTGAATTGAAATCCTTTATAAAACAGTGCCGAATCTTTTATTGGAACCATCACCTGAACGAAATACTTTCCATAAACCGACTTGAATGTATCCAACTCCATTCCGGAAGTCTTCCATACGGGTTTCCAGATATATTCAGGTTGCCATGTAGAATCTGAAGCACGGAACACAGAGTCTCCGGTGGGATATTTGAAATCAAGAATGAGCGAATCGCTGCTCTCAGGTGCATTGCCAACCCCTTGAGGCTGGTAATAGAAACTAAGATAAAGAGAGTCGGCAGGTGACAGCGCTTTTTTTGATGTGGATGAAATTAATGAATCCAGCCTGATTGGCTGGGAAGTCAGTATGTCAGCGATAGAGGGTGTGGAACTGGCTGTGGAATAAACATTTCCTGTTGAATCCAATGCGTCAAAAGTAACAACACCACGATCAGGTGGAAGATATCCGAAGGAATTATTCACGAAGGCTGATTTTCCAATCCATTTAGTGGAGTCAGGATAAACTGAATCCCCTTTAAAATCATCAAAAAAAGGAAGTTGTAAAAATATCTGCGACTTTTCCTCTTCCGATTTGTAATGCTGTTTCCATTCCTGATAATGTCTTGCGATCTGCTCGTTTGTACTCAAACCTGTAAGCCTTTCCTGGGCCAGTAATGTAAGGCCGGGAAGAAAGGTAAACAGTAGGGCGAAACAGATTTTATTGCAGCGTATCATATTTTACAGGTGTTCGCTTCACTTTGATAGTGTCCATAGTTGTGGAGTCTATTGCGGTAGAATCAACAGTAGTAGCGTTGGTCAGCTGTTTGATATAATTCTTGAAATCGAAATTCTCATCTGACCGATACCAGATTGTGATAGAATCACCTTCATTCATCAATGAGTTGGAAAGTACTCCTGGCTCAGTTTTAAATACTCTTGCATGAGTAGTGTCATCACCATCAATAAAATATTCTTTTCCCACGTTCAGTGATGCATAATGCAACGCTTCATGAGCATCTCTCACCTTTTTTCCTATAATAAAGGGAATGGGAACCTGCCCAGGATTGTTTCCTCGCCCAACAATGAGCGTAATATAAGTTCCTTTGGGAATTTGAGTTCCCGGCTCAATTGGCTCCCCGTTCACATACTGATCTATGATAGCATTCCTTGCAAAATAATCTACATAATTCAGGTTCGCTACAGGAAGTCCTTTTTCATCCAGTGTTACAAGTGCCTGCCTAAGCGACAGGTTCTTCAGATTCGGCATATCTACCATCTCGGGCCTTTTGGAAACGACGGTAAAATAGATATTTCTACCTTGCTTTACCTGGGAGCCGGGTAAAGGATTTTGCATAACGATAGAACCCGGGGCATGGTTCTTATCATAAACAGAGTCTATAATATTCAGTGTAAAATACTGATCGTAGTGTTGTTGTTTTAACTCGTTGACCGTCTTGCCGGAAAAATCAGGAACAAGGTATACGTCTCCATGCCGTGTATACCAGGCTAGTGATTGTAGTACTCCCCATATCAGAAAAATTGTCAGCAAAATAGCGATCAAAACTTGGATGTAAAATTTCCTTTTTCCCAAAAAATAAAAGAAGCCCATAGTAGAATTATTAATCAGTCAAAGTATGAAAACTCGCTTTAAATTTTAACTTTGTTCAAAAAATCTATAAAAATTAAAATGGCTATGGCTCTGATATATACAATTCTAAGTGTTGATTCAGTAAAGCCAGCCTGTGTATAAAATAACTCACAAAGGTAAAAATTATTGGTTTTGAACATGAAAAACATTGCCATTGTATGTGGGGGGAATTCGGGGGAGTTCGAGATTTCCATAGCCAGCGGAAAAGTGGTAGCCAAAAATCTGGATCAGTCTAAATATCATCCATATCTGATTGAAATCAGGGGAAAAAAATGGAATTGTATCCTCGATGACGAGACAAAATATCCTGTCGACAAAACGGACTTTAGTCTTTCGATTGATGGGAAAAAAATAGTTTTTGACGCTGTTTTTAACGCTATTCACGGAACACCGGGCGAAGACGGAAAACTGCTGGGTTACTTTGATATGCTGGAAATTCCTTACACGTCCTGTGGTGTGGATGTGTCGGCCTTAAGTTTCAATAAATATCTGTTCAATCATTTCGTACATGATTTTGGTATTAAAACAGCCAAAGCTTATTCCTTTCTCAAAGGTGAGACAATTAATAAGAAAGAGATCGTAAGCGAACTGGGTTTTCCTATGTTTATCAAACCTTCTTGCAGCGGTTCAAGCGTAGGGGTTGCAAAGGTTAAAACAGAAGCTGAATTTGATGTTGCTGTCGAAAAAGCTTTTGATGTAGATAATCGGATTTTAATTGAGGAAACCCTTTCGGGAAGAGAACTCTGCTGCGGCCTTGTAAAACGTGGAAAGGAATTGTTGGTATTTCCTCTTACAGAAATTATCTCTGCAAATGAGTTTTTCGATTATGAGGCCAAATATTCTGGAAAATCCCAGGAAATTACCCCGGCAGACGTCCCTGAAAAGATTAGTATTGATATAAAGGCTTTATCATCTTTTCTCTACAGAAAGATGGATTGCAAAGGTTTTGTTAGGTTTGATTACATCGCAACGGAAACAGATCTTTATATTCTGGAATTGAATACTATTCCCGGGATCACCCAAAATAGCATCTTGCCGCAACAGGCACGTGTTTTTGGCCTAACCATTAAAGAATTGTTCACGATGGTTGTTGACAATCTGTTTGTTTAGTAATTTAGATTCGTGAAAAATCAAACATCATCACCAGCAATTTTCCGGTCGATAACCGTGATAGATCTGATCACTGTTCTTTATCTCCTGATTACTGGAATATTTATAATGTATAACTATTCTGAGCTGCGAAATCCCGGTCATCATTTACTCGTTCGATTGGGTATTTTTATCATGATAGTTGTACTTGCCTATGCTCAATCCAAAAGTAACCTTCGGTTGATAGAACTTCTCCATTGGATTTATCCTTTGTTGTTGCTGACTTATCTATTCCGGGAGACAGCTTATATGAACCATCTGTTTTATAGTCATTATCTTGATCCATGGATCGTAAGTTGGGAAGAGAAGATTTTTGGATTTCTTCCGGCGATAGCTTTCTCTGAGAAGTTTCGGGAAGCATGGTTCAGTGAGCTTTTGAATTTTGGATACTTTTCCTATTATTTTATGACTATCGGCATCGCCTTGATGTTCTATTTTAAATACCCGGAAGAAATGGAAAGGGTTCTTTTTATTCTGATGACAGCATTCTTTACCTACTACCTGTTTTACATTTTCTTTCCTACAGAAGGCCCGATGTATTTTTTGCAGCCTCCACTGAATGAAAGAGTCAGTTCAGGTGTTTTCAGCCATCTTGTCAATCTGGCTGATATTATTGGCGACGGAAAAACGGGGGCTTTCCCCAGTTCTCATGTAGGAATGGCTGTCATCTACGTAATTCTTACCTATAAAAAATTTCCGAAGCTTTTCTGGGTTATCTCATTCCTGACTGTTTTAATTTGCTTTGCAACCGTTTACATAAAGGCTCATTATTTTCTGGATGCGTTGGCAGGACTTCTTTCGGCACCTGTGATTTTTGTAATAAGTAATTGGTTGTATAGTAGATTTTTAAATCTGAAAGAAAAATCGATAGAAATTGCTTTGTAACCGTTTTTAGTTGGCTCTGAGAATAATTGTAAAAGTCTTTAATTTAAAAAACATCGTTTTACAGTTGCATATTTTGGAATTAATTCCTTTAATTTGTTCCCTTAGTTTTTAAAAACAGAAAAATGAAAGGTCAAAGACAAACCATAATAATCGGTACCGGAAAGTACATTCCCACTCAAGTAGTCCCTAACAGTTTTTTTCTTGATTTCAAATTTTATAATGAAAACGGAGAAACTTTCGAGAATGATCCGGGAGATATTATAGAAAAATTCGAAAAGATAACAGGTATCAGGGAGCGGAGATGGATTACCGATGATTTGGTGGCTTCTGATCTGGGATATTTTGCAGCTAAGGATGCTTTGGAATCTTCCGGAATTGACCCTGAGAGTCTTGATTACATAATTTTTGCTCACAACTTCGGCGATGTGCCGGCCTCCAACAGACACACAGATCAGGTCCCAACACTGGCCTCAAGAGTAAAACATAAATTAGGTATTAAAAATCCCAGAACCATTGCCTATGATCTTCCATTCGGATGTCCGGGATGGGTGCAGGGCATGATTCAAGCCAATTATTTCCTTAAATCAGGCGATGCAAAACGTGCCATGGTCATTGGAGGTGATACGCTTTCCCGTATATGTGATCCACATGACCGTGACAGCATGATTTATGCTGACGGAGCCGGAGCTACTATCATAGAAGCTGTGGAAACTGAGGATCAGGTGGGGATCATTTCGCACAGCATGCGAAGTGATACGGTTGAGCATGCTTTTGAGTTATGGATGGATAGTTCTTATAATCCAAAATACAGTGGTAATGAGGTCTACCTGAAGATGTACGGAAGAAAGCTATACAATTATGCATTAACCCACGTGCCCGATACTGTTAAAGAAAGTATCGATAAGGCAGGACTTTCTATTGAAGATATCGACAAGATACTCATTCATCAGGCCAACGAAAAAATGGACGAAGCTATTGTTCAACGTCTGTTTAAGTTGTATGGACACAGATCTTTCCCAAAAGAAAAGATGCCCATGACCATCTCCTGGCTTGGAAATAGTTCTGTGGCCACTGTTCCTACTTTGTTGGATATTATTAGTAAAGGGGAGATGGAAGGACAAAAGTTGATCCCCGGCAGTTACATTGTTCTGGCTTCGGTTGGCGCAGGTATGAACATCAACTCCATCGTTTACAAAATTCCGGAATAGAATCTAAAATATTAATTTTTTAAAAAACAATCGAAAGGCTTGATATTCTTACGAAAGGGTAATTATTTTTTTTGATTGCCATCTTGTCTTTGAAAGAATTTTCTCAAAACTCTTCTTTTTTTTTCTTTACATAATTTAAGAAAGTGATTTTGTAAACTACTTGATTTTTGATGAAAAAATTAGGTATTTTGCGCCGCTAAAATTGAACGTCTAAATCATTAAATATCAGTAGACATTGAGAGTAGTATTAATAAGTTTGCTTCTATGGATGTATACTGGTGCGTATGCCCAGTCCGTAAAAGTTGAAACGCTTCCCTCCGAAAAATTCGGCGCCTTAACTATATATAAACCTGCAAACCCGAAAGAGCTTGTCTTTTTCATTAGTGGAGACGGAGGTTGGAAATATGGAGTGATAGGAATGGCTAAAGCTTTGGCAGAAAAAGGTGCCATGGTGGTAGGAATCAATATAACGCATTATTGGAGGTCAGTTCAGAATTCCAAAGAACATTGCGTTTACTTGTCTGAAGATTTTGAAGCATTAAGCAGATATCTGCAAACGAAGTATAAGTTTGATACATACCATAATCCTATATTGGCAGGATATTCATCAGGCGCCACATTGGTTTATATGCTCTTGGCAGAGGCTCCTAACGGGACCTATAAAGGAGGAATAGCACTCGGGTTTTGCCCTGGCTTTAGCACGAAAATGAAACTGTGCGAGGGAAGCGGATTGCATTATGCTTCAACCAACAAACCCGGACAATTTGTTGTCTTGCCTCGCAAGGATATGGACACCCCTTTTTATGTACTGGATGGAAAATTTGACGAAATATGTCCTCCTGATTCTTATAAAGAATTTATGAAGTCGGCATCTTCAACCAAATTGATAGAGCTTCTTAAAGTAGGACATGGTTTTACAAAACCCAGAAACTGGATGCCGCAGTTTTTGGCTAGTTACAACGAGATTGTAAATCCTGTAACTATAAAATCATATTCACCCGATTTCCCTATTGATATCGTTGATTCGCGTGAGAATCCTGATATGCCTTTGGTGTTTAGTATTTCAGGAGATGGGGGATGGAAAGGTTTTATTCATGGTCTCAGTATAGATCTTTCCAAAGATGGTATGCCAACAGTAGGACTGGATGCTCTTTCTTATTTCTGGAAACAAAAAACACGTGATCAGGTTGCTGCTGATGTTAGTAGTATTGTGAGCCATTATCTGACTGAGTGGCATCGTAAATCGTTTATTCTGGTGGGATATTCCTTCGGTGCTGATGTTATACCTTTTGTAGTGAACCGCCTTCCTGAACAATTGAAGAACAAATTGGATATGATAGTTCTGCTTTCGCCGGATGCACATGCTGATTTCGAATTTCATTTTGCCAGTTGGTTCGACCGTTCCAGTTCAGAGGCTTATCCTGTGTTGCCGGAATTACAAAGAATGCAGCACATCAATACCCTTGTATTTTTCGGACAGCAGGAAAAAGATCATCTTGCTTTTGAACTTCCCAAAGAGTTCAAGGTGGTTTTTGTTGCCGGAGGCCATGGTTACGAAAACAATCATGCCCATATCTCACAGGTTATTGTAAATACACTGGAATATTTTAGAAGCCAGGAGCCATAACCATCTGTCTAGGCCCTGAAGCATGTGATTAATAATTACTGATTGACGGTTTATAATTTCTTAATGGCGGAAATCATTGTTATCCGGGCATTTTTTTTAACTTTGAGGGTCTTGGCAAATGGAACAACCTCAGCGTTATTTTTATGGAAATCAAAACCTGTTTTTGAATAGAAAAACCTGTTTTTCATGAATTTTAAACCAATAAAAAATCTTATTCCGAAATTTCTAAGACAGGGGGTGAAACCCAGTTTTAAAAGTAATACCAAAATCATAGCGCAGTTCGCGCTGACTTCGCTCTTTATTGCGCTGGGTGTCGTGTTCTTAAAAAATGAGCATTCTGAGATTGTCAACGTAAGGAGTGTACTGATCTCTGCAAAGATATCATGGATAGTCGCAGGAATTCTGTCTACGGTAGTGTATATTTTGCTTCAGGGATTGATGTATGTTTATTCTTTTGCGACGGTCAGACTGAAAGTTTCGTTGAAAGATGCAACGCGATTGTTCATCAAAAGAAATTTTGTAAGTGTGTTTTTGCCTGCCGGTGGAATTTCTTCTTTGGCATTTTTCACAAGTTCCATCACCGACAAATCCATCAAAAAATCACAGATTCATTTTGCCTCTTCCATTTATGGTTTTGTGGGAATTCTTACAGTGGTGATTGTGGCAATCCCCGCGTTGATTTATTCCAATTTCAGTGGCGGTTCTTTTGGGGCAAATGAGTGGTACGCACTGTTATCTATCGTTGTACTGATGGTAGCGTTAATTGCTATTTTTCGTTCTATTCGTCAAAAAGGTTATTTCTTTACACTTCTTGTAAAGTTTTCGCCTGAAGCGGAAGCTTTTATAAACGATCTACAGGAACACCAGATTGATAACCGCCAGTTTATATACACGATCATTACATCCACTGTAATTGAGATTGTTGGTATTGCCCAGGTTTACGTCGCTATGATTGCGCTGGGACTTCACACATCATTGCCTGCTGCTCTGATGGGATACATCATTTCCGTAGTGTTCCTGATAATTTCTCCATTCTTGAGGGGGTTGGGGCCTGTTGAGGTTTCCATGACCTATATACTGGTTCAGTTTGGATTTTCCAGTGTGCAGGCCATTGCCGTTACATTGCTTTATCGCTTTTTCGAATTCTGGCTTCCCTTGGTTGCCGGTGCGCTTGTATTTGTTTCCAAAGTCAATAAATTTTTGCTTCGGATTTTACCGGCACTATTCCTGGTGTTGCTGGGCGTTTTAAATATCGTTTCGGTCCTTATGCCTAACATTCATGCCAGGGTGTTGTTGCTGAGAAGTTTTTTGCCACCTCAGTTTCTCTATACTTCTGATTTACTTGTGATTTTTGCCGGGTTGTTTTCTCTGGTTACGGCCACTTACATGCTGAAAGGGTTACGGACTGCCTGGTGGTTTGCTTTGTTTTTGAGTATTTTGTCTTTTGCAGGAAATTTTACCAAAGGCATCAGCTACGACCAGTCCATTTTTGCCCTTATCGTGATTGCAACTTTGATTATTACCAGAAAACAATATATCATCCGATCTGATCCCAAGCTCAAAAATGTGGGTATTCTCACTGCTGTAATGGTGATGCTGGCTGTATTTATGTATGGTATCCTTGGATTCTATTTGCTGGATAAAAAACATTTCAATATCGATTTCAGTTTTGTCCAGTCTATGCAATATACCCTGCAAAACTACTTCCTCATAAGAAGTGATACACTCATACCGCGAGATCATTTTGCCAAATTTTTCCTGCTTTCTATGAATGTAAGTGGGTTTTCATCTCTCGCTTTTCTGATTTACACTTTCGTGAGATCTTTTATTCCCCACAAAAGTGTTTCCGATGAGGAGTTATCTGAAGCCACTGCTTTGATGGAATCATACGGAAATTCAGCATTGGATTATTTCAAAACCTACAGCGATAAAATGCTTTTCTTTTCGGAAAGCAGGAAGGCATTTCTTTCATACAGGATATCCGGGCACTTTGCCGTGGTACTGGAAAATCCGGTAGCTGCCAACAAAGAGGAAATGAGTCGCTGTATTGAGGAGTTCGACAAATACTGTTACCAGAACGGATTGACTAATATTTATTACCGTGTGCCTGCTGATTCATTGGATGTTTATACCAATCTGAATAAGAAAACCATGTTCATCGGACAGGAAGCTGTAGTGGACCTTACTATGTTCAGCATGACGGGCAACAGCAAAAAATCACTGCGTAACGCGCTGAACAAAATCAAGGGTAGTGGATATACTACCACAGTACATACTCCGCCTGTGAAAGAAGGTGTGATTCAAAAACTGAAGTTGGTCAGCGATGAGTGGCTTGAAGATACAGGAAGAAAAGAAATTGTTTTCTCGCAGGGACTTTTCGATTGGGAAACAATCAAAAATCAGGAAATTATTACTGTTGAAAATGAGGAAGAAAAAATTGTGGCTTTCCTGAACATCATTCCCGATACAGTGAAGGAGGAAACTACTTACGATCTGATGCGTAAAACCAAAGATGCCCCCAACGGAGTGATGGACTTTATTTTGATAGCTCTGTTCGAACATGCTAAAAACAGTGGTTACCGCTATGTGAATTTGGGATTTGCCCCCATCAGCATGGCAAATGAAACCAAAACCTTCCCTGAAAGGGCTATGAAGTTCGCCTACAACAGACTGAAAGCACTTTCACAACACAAAGGTATCCGCGATTACAAACAGAAGTTCGACCCGGAATGGACTGACCGATTCCTGATTTATGATCACGATTATGATCTGTTCCAGGTTCCTACTGTATTGGCAAAAGTGATTAAATCGGAAGGATAGAACACTGATTTTGACAATCGAATCAGTGTTCTATGCAATTTATTTTTGAGTCATTTTCTGCAAATTTTCCGGATAACGGCTTCCTTGAATAGCAATCTTTGATGTAGCTGAGTCAATTTCTTTCAACTCTTCTGCAGTAAATTCAATAGCTGTCGCACCAAGATTTTCTTCCAAACGATGAAGTTTGGTGGTGCCGGGAATCGGGACGATCCATGGTTTTTGGGCAAGAATCCATCCCAGGGCAATCTGAGCCGGAGTCGCATTTTTCTGCTGTGCAATTTTTCCGATCAATTCCACCAGAGCAAGATTGGCTTTTCTTGCTTCCGGTGCAAACCTGGGAAGTGTCATACGGAAATCGTTGCTATCGAACTTTGTGTTTTCATCAATTTTTCCAGTAAGGAAACCTCTGCCCAACGGACTAAAGGGAACAAAACCAACACCCAGCTCTTCCAGCAGGGGCACGATCTCTTTTTCCGGTTCGCGCCACCAAAGCGAATATTCACTTTGTAATGCCGTTACGGGTTGTTCTGTGTGGGCACGTCGGATGGCTTCAACACCTGCTTCCGAAAGTCCGAAATGTCTTACTTTCCCTTCCTGAATCAAATCTTTCACAGTCCCGGCAACGTCTTCCATAGGAATGGCGGGATCGACACGATGTTGATAGAAGAGGTCGATGGTTTCTATCCTGAGCCTTTTCAATGATGATTCGGCAACTTCCCGGATGTGATCCGGACGGCTGTCAACCCCTGTCCAGCGTGTTTTCCCGGTGGGATCAAGTTTAAAACCGAATTTAGTTGCAATTACCACCTCATTGCGTAAGGGTTGCAACGCTTCACCTACAAGCTCTTCGTTAATGAAAGGTCCGTAAACTTCAGCAGTATCGAAAAAGGTAACGCCGCGTTCAAAGGCAGTCCTGATAAGAGAAATCATTTCTTTTTTGTCCTTGGGAGGACCGTAGGAAAAACTCATTCCCATGCAGCCCAACCCTATGGCTGAAACTTCCAGGCCGCTTTTCCCTAGTATGCGTTTTTGAATTTTGTCAGACATAATATTTTTAGTTTTTATCAGATTTGTTTGTTTCCTAATGATGGGCAATGCATCTTTTGATAATTTATATCAACTGGTGATCCTTCTCATCTCGCTCTTCAACTTCTTTTTATTTTCGGGATCCGAGGATGAATGACCGGCTATTGTGATATTCAAAGTGGAATTTTTTAATCCGGCATGCAAACGGAATGCCTGGGTAGGGGGACAGATGAAATCAAAACGTCCCTGAACAATGGTAGTCTTAATGTCTTTTATCTTATCTACATTTTTCATAATGAAATCTTCGGACAGAAAGCACCTGTTTTTGATGTAATAAGCTTCCAGAATGGCCATTGATTTATAAGAAAGGGTATCAAGCAAATCATCGGTACTTTCAATTTTCCTGATAGTGTAAAAAGACATCTCGTACAAGGCCCATTCGTAAGCATATTTGTTGCCTAATTTTTCGTCTTTGGAAAGCATTTGCCGTAAGTAATAATCTACAGGCTTTTCTCCTTCTTTTACCAGGGCAGCAAAGCGGTTCCAAACATCCGGGAAAAATTCTTTGATCCCTCCGCCGATGTAATGTTCAATCCCATAATCGTTGGCGAGCCAGATTCCTCTTAGGATCAGCCCGGAAACCCTTTCAGGATGATGAATGGCATACACAAGTGCCAGTGTACTTCCCCACGAACCGCCAAATACATACACTTTTCCAAAATTCAGTGTGTCTAAAATCAGGTTGATGTCTTTTACCAGATGCTGGGTGGTGTTGTTTTCAACAGATCCAAACGGTTTGCTTCGCGATGTCCCGCGTTGGTCGAAGAAAAGCACATTGTACCTGCGTTTATCAAAAAACTGTTTATCACTGTCAGAAAATCCTGCGCCCGGCCCGCCATGAAGGAATAACACCGGAATTCCTTTGGGATTTCCATACAGTTCATAATATAATTCATGTCCGTCGCCTACCGGGATGTATCCTTTTTGGTAGGATTCTATATTTTTTGGAGCAGCCATTTGTTTTTTCCGCCGAAATTAAGACTATTTGCCGGAAAGTGTCTTTTCAAAAGGGAAATTCTGATGATTCCTTATAAACGTCAACCTCCGATTTGCATCTTCAATCAATCCTGCCTGATCAGATTATACACAATCCCTCCGGAATTGGCTGATTTTTGTACTTGAAGGTGAGTTCCGTCAAACAGATAGTTATATTTTCCGCTTAACGAATATCCTGTAATATACATGGCAGGAACGATTAAAAACAAGGTGTCCTTGAAAAATAAAGTACTTTCGGTGATTTCTATATGGCCTGCACCATAGTTGTAGGGCAAACTTGTGTTGCAAACATAAATTCCATTCGAAATAGTGAGCGTTATTGACCCCATGGCATCATTCGGTGAATGCGGCATATTGAAAGTGCCCTGATAATTCCCGTCAAAAAGTGTTTTGCGTTCATAGTTTGTTTTACGACATCCCAGAGAACATACAAAAGCCAGAGCAAGAAGAATGAGTGCCGGGTTGAAATGAGGTTTCATGACGTTTAAGTCGTTAAGGGGTTATTTTATAGTATTTCAGGTACTATAAAATTAGTTATTTATTGGGTGCTAACTATTTAAAATTTTCCGGAAAAATATTCTGATTGGTTTCAGTTTAGTTGAATAATAACGCCTTTAAATGTGTGACCTGTTTAATCGTTTTATAAGATAAAGAAACAAGGTTAAAGCCCTTTCTCTGTTTATTAAGTATGTTAAAACAATGGGAAACTGACCTAAAACAATGGGAAAATGGGTTAAAGTAGCATGAAAATTCGGTAAAGTAGCATGGAATAACAGCATAAACACATTACACTGGGGCAAAGTAGCATTATACTATGGTAAAACAGCATGATATTATAGAGAAGTAGCATTATACTATGGTAAAGTGACATAAAACTACCGGGAAGTAAAATGAAAGTTTGGGGAAGTAGCACAAAATTGAGTCAAAATAATAGGTTTTATACCTGATACGATATAAATTGAAAGTTTGAGGATTATTTTTCTCTGCTGAAATTCAGATCCTCCGAAACTTTCCGTGCAGTCTTGTTGCTTTTAAAACCACTGATGATGGCCATGCCGTTTCTTATTTCTCCATTGATAAGAGGCATGGAGTATATCTGATTGTCGATGACAAATGCCAATTGGTTTCCAATGTTTTTTTTGGTTAAATCGGCCCATTTTTTTGACCCGGTAAAATTAAAGTAGAGCGTTACATTATTTCCGTCCGCTTCAGCTTTACTGATATTGTTGTTATTAATCACAGCGTTGGGACTAATGGCAACTATTGCATAGTATTTTTGATCCTCGTCGACCGGGTAATAGGTCTTAACAATTTTAAGATACTGTGCTGAGAAATCAGATTTAAGAGCCATGGAATCATCCTTTGTGATGTATCCGATGATAAATTGTGATTGACTGTTTTCCAATTGAACACCCTTGGACCTCAGGGTGTCGAGTATGGCTGCGGGGATCGTGTTCACTTTTGCAATCTCATGTATCCCAAAGGTCACTTTTTGTCCGGCAGGTTTTGTTTCACGGTGACACGAGCATAGTAAAAACAAGAATATTGCAGAAACATAAAATAGTGGTTTCATGGTTTTATTTTTTTTCGTTTTATAAACAAAATGTGTCCTGGAACAATAAAAGTCACAAGCCAGGCAAGCCAGTAATCCAAAAAAGATGCACCCCGCTATAATCAGTTTATGGCGAAGAATGGTTCCGGTCCTTATAAAGAGTTAAAATCGTTTGATCATTTCAAATTGTTTCCCCCTGATTGTGATGTTGAAGGATTTTATAAATCCGGTGATAGAATCACAATTTACGTCTGTATTGATGATTTTTACAGAATTGTAAGTATTGTGTTTTAACGCTTCTTCGAGTAATTGAGAAGCCGCACCTTTTCTCCGATGTTGCGGATCTACCGCAATCTGCGTTATATCTCCAGAATTAGGTTCGATGACACAGTAACCGATAAGAGCTTGATCAGCATAGGCACCAAAAATTTTGAAGTCCTCCGGTTTTCTTTCAATAGCATCAAAGCTGTTTTGCCAGGATGGATAGAAATCCCAAAAATTGGTTTTTGATTTGCAAAGGTTCAATTCAATTTGTTGGATAAAATGCTGTGAATTTTTCCTTTCCCGTTGGGATTTAATTTCCTCTTTGGTTTGTGTGGAATAGTGGAATTCTCTGGTTACTTCAAATCCAAGTTTTTTATAAACTGAAACGGCCTTTGTATTGTGTTGCAATACTTCAAGCAGGTACTGATTGATCTCAGCTTTTTTAAGAAAAGGTATGGAATAATCAAATATTTTAGTAGCCAGACCTTTCCCCCGAAATTCTTTTACAGTCCCAGTGCCGGTATCATATGCCGTGTTTACTCCATTAAAATTTCCAATTCCGTTAAGGGTAAAAGCAACGATATCCTCCTTTTCGAATGCTGCAAAAGACAGTTCGGGAACAAATCCTCTTCGTTTCAGCATAACGCGTAGTTGTTCTTTATTCAACTGCATTTCATAGTCCTCAAAAGCCCGGTTGAAAGCATTAAATATTCTATCGAAGCTAATTTCCTGAAGTGATTTTATTTCCATGATTTGATCTTTTCTATTTGGTATCCCTGAAAATGAAAGGAGTAATCTTTAATCTTGATGATCTTTTATAACCCAAAATTAGTTATTTCAATTAGTAATGAGGAAATATATTTTTTGAAAAATGAAAGAAAATTAGAGGCAAGAAATATATATCACACTGTAATATTTGCAAAGTTCCGTCGTCTGTAGTAAATTGCACTCATATAAAAGAGGCCTTGCAGTTATGAAAGTTTTAAAGCGAATTTCAGTATACCTCATTTCCCTTCTTCTGCTTAGCAGCTGCTCGCAGTCGCGCCCGACCTTTAGTAAGGCGGTGACTCGTTTTGATGACAGCATTAAGGGAACTTCCACGATGTATTTTTATCCTGCTGTATTGGATGTTTTGAATTATAGCGGTGATTCTACCATGGCGTCGGTCATTAAAGACATCAAAAAAATAAAAATCGTAAGACTTTCAAAGGACACTATTCGGCGTACCATAGCAGATTCCCTGATTGACGGGGTGAAAAATGAAAATTTTGTAAGCCTGATGGAGATGGGAAGGGAAGGATATTTGATCAACTTATTCATGAAAAAGCAAAGCCATAATATCAACCAATATGTGGCGGTTGCCTACAGTCCGAAAAGTATGATGGTGATAGATCTTTTAGGGAATATTCCTTTCAAATACCTCCCTGTTTTGTTAAGTAACAGCACGAATTTCAGTGGATTTTCCACGGTGCTTAATGCAAAGCGCCAAAATGACCGCAACAAAAACAACAAGGAGAACAAAAACGACAAATCGAAATCTGAAGATGGAAAGCATACTCGAGATAAATAATCTGTATAAAAACTACGGAAGGATTAAAGCCGTGCACGATCTTTCTCTGAAAGTGGAAGCTGGCTCTGTGTTCGGTTTGCTGGGCCCTAACGGTAGTGGTAAGACTACCACTTTGGGTATTGTGCTGGACGTGGTGCGTAAGACAAAAGGAGAGTATTCTTGGTTTGGGCAACCTCCCGGAAGCGAATCACGGAAAAAGATTGGTGCAATTTTGGAAGGTCCGGCTTTTTATCCTAATCTGTCAGCAAAAGAAAACCTGAGGATTGTTGCCCGCATCAAAGATGTCCCTTACAGCAAAATTGACGAGGTGTTGGAAACCGTGGATCTGGCAGATCGAAAAAATGATAAGTTTCAGACTTATTCCCTCGGGATGAAACAGAGACTGGCTATTGGAGCTGCATTGCTGTCAGATCCTTATGTGCTGGTTCTGGATGAACCTACCAACGGGCTGGACCCTCAGGGTATTGCACATGTTAGGGAGCTTATTTTAAAAATTTCAGGGGAGGGCAAAACTATCATTCTGGCAAGCCACCTGCTGGATGAAGTGCAGAAAGTGTGTACTCATTTTGCTGTGCTTAACAAAGGGAAGAATGTTTATACCGGTAGCGTGGAGGAAGCCTTGTCCAACAAAGAAAATGTTGAAATAATAGCTCCAGATATGGATCGTCTGGTACAGCTGGTGAACAGGTACGAGTATATCACAGATTTTAGGATCAGAAATCATAAGGTGATAGTTCATTTAAATCATCAGAAAACGGCCCATGATCTGAATACATTTCTCGTGTCTAATGGTGTAGTGGTGTCACATCTGGTGACAGAAAAGAAAAATCTTGAAGAACAATTTTTGGAAATCTTATCTCAGTCAACATGATTAGGTTATTTCTCATAGAATGGTATAAATTGCGCAAGTATCGCGCCTTTCAAGTCCTTACCGGACTCTACTTTCTGCTCGTAGTGGTCGTTTGTTCCAGCGGTATGTTGTTTCTTCAATACCTGAAGAGTAAGGGTGTCGATTTTAAAAGTATTGATCCGACCATGCTGCCTGTATATCATTTCCCGTTTGTCTGGCAGAACCTTGCTTATGTCGCAGCACGACTGAAACTTATCCTGGCGTTTCTTGTGATTCTTTCTATAACCAATGAGATTACCTATAAAACACTTCGTCAGAATATCATTGACGGGATGACACGATTTGAATTCATGGTTTCTAAACTTTCTATGATTTTTGTCCTCAGTTTAATCAATACTTTATTGATTTTCCTGATCGGCCTTATCACTGGACTCATTTATTCTCATGACAGAAGTCTTACTGTAATATTCACCGACATGCAGTATCTGTGGGCATTCTTCTTAAATATTTTCAGCTTCCTGGTTTTTGCCCTGCTGATTGCTCTGCTGATAAACCGGACCGGAGTTGTGATTATTTTCCTTGCGATGTACACTGTAATCATCGAACCGATCATCACCGCCATATTTTCCAATGCGCCTTTGCCTCCGATTTTTGCCAAGCTGGCGCCGTTCTTCCCAAGACAGGCTATCACCAACCTGATCCCAAATCCTTTTCCGCAATATATCTTAAGGGAAATTCAGGATTATGTTTCCTTTTCGAGTGTGGCTATTGCCGGTGGCGAGATGCTGCTATTCCTCGGCATGATATATTTGATACTGAAATGGAAAAAAACGAGTTAAGAATGTTGGTTTAGCTTTGGGTTATGCAATTTTTACCGAAGTCATAGAAAGCGAACCGGCTACATAATCATCATTAAATAAAGTTACCTGCTCGTTGTTTTCCTTTAGTGCAAGTACATAAAGCAACGGTAAAAAATGTTCTGGTGTCGGAATTGCCAGTCGGAAAGCATTACCCTGTGATTGGAAATTGATCAACTCCTGATGATTTCCATCCAGAATGAATTGTTTCATTTTTTCATTGGCTTCAATGGCCCAGTCGTATCCGTACCGTTGGTTAAATTTATCCCAGGCAATCTTTCTTAAATTGTGCACTAAGTTTCCGCTTCCGATGATAAGCACACCTTTTTTACGAAGCGAGGTTAACTCTTGTCCAAGCTCATAATGTTGCTGCGGGGTTTTATAGTAATCAATGCTCATTTGAATAACAGGGACATCGGCGTCGGGATAAAAGTGTTTGATAACACTCCATGTTCCGTGATCCAGTCCCCATCTTTCATCAGGCTCAACCTTGGTCTTCTGAACAATTTCCTGAACTTCCTCTGCAAGTTCGGGGCTTCCTGAAGCAGGATACTGCACCTCAAAAAGTTCCTGCGGAAAGCCTCCAAAGTCATGAATCGTGGCTGGTTTTTCCATGGCGGTGACAAAAGTTCCCCTTGTTTCCCAGTGTGCCGAGATACATAAAACGGCATTGGGTTTGGAGATGCTTTTCACGATGGTGCGCCAGCCGGAAACAAATTCATTTTCCTCAAGGGCGTTCATCGGACTGCCATGACCCACAAACAGCACAGGCATGCGCTCTGTGCTGTTGAAGGCCATTGTTTTGGATAATTCGTTCAGATTCATAAATCAAAGATAGGCAGTTTATGCCACTTGTTTTGCAAATTGTACTTCGGCACTAATCCTGACTTCATCGCTCACCAGCACACCACCGGTTTCTAATGCTGCATTCCAGGTCAGTCCCCAATCTTTTCGGCTGATTTTTCCTTCTAATGAAAAACCGGCTTTTTCGTTCCCCCATGGATCTTTGTTAATACCACCGAATTCCACGTTAAGTGTAATTTCTTTCGAGACCCCCTTAATACTTAATAGGCCTTTTAGTTTATAGTTTTCATCGTCTGCTTTTTCGAAAGATGTACTTTCGAATACCAGTTCTTTGTTGTTTTCCACATCAAAGAAATCGGCACTTTTCAAGTGATTGTCACGGTCCTTTTCGTTAGTGAAAATAGAGGCTGCATCAATTTTTACGCGAACGTTAGCCTTCAATATATCTTCTCCGTCAATTTCGGCGTGAAAGGTTCTGAATTCACCTTTTACGTTGGCGATCATCATGTGTTTTACTTTGAACATCAATTCACTATGCGCAGGGTCGAGAACCCATTTTGTTTTTGATTCCATTTTTGTCATCTTTTATTGTGAAACATCAATTTTGATTTACACCGCAAAAGTAGGTTCACGATATAAATGGCAGGTTACAGAATTCGGAAAATGTGTTGTCTTATTTGGAAATATTCCAGATAAAGAATTTCTTTTTATGAAATCTCTTGATCAGACAAGTTGTTGCCTTGTCATTTCACGGAATTCGCTTGGGGTTTGGCCCGACTTTTTTTTAAAAACACGTGTGA
Organism: Bacteroidales bacterium; assembly: GCA_014860665.1. Classification (GTDB taxonomy): domain Bacteria; phylum Bacteroidota; class Bacteroidia; order Bacteroidales; family F082; genus Sulfidibacterium. The sequence continues at coordinate 68,148 of JACZJI010000126.1, forward strand.
AATAGGACTTCTCCTGATAGCCCAACTCGAAACCAATTTCGGCCACAGTCTTGTCGGTAGTGATCAGAAGGTTTTTGGCTTCAATGAGTTTTCTTGTTTCGATGATCTCAGAAACGCTTTGGTTTAAAATGTTCTGACAGATGAGATTGAGATTCCGGGAGGACATAAACAGCTTTTCGGCATAAAATTCTACACCTTCCGGGCGGCGAAAATTCTCTTCCAGTATTTTGAGGAAATTTCTAAACGTCGTATTTTGAGTCTTTTCGATAATCTCCTCTTCTGGATATAACTTTTTACGCTCAGTTTCTATCATATTAAAAAGAGCGCTCAGCAGATGCTGGATCACGGCATAATCAGGTTCGGGTTGTTGGCTTTCGCCATAAATCATTTCACACAAATTGGGAATACGTTCGAAACATCCGCTCAGTTCCATTTTTACGTTGGCACGGCCATGATAATAGGAGTAAAGCTGGAAAGTGGTTTCCGGTATAAATTCACTTTTGAAGCGTAAAACCCAAATGCTGCATTTGCCGTCTTTCAATTTGGGCATCACCCGATGCACTTTCCCTTTGGTAACAAAACTAATGAACGGTGCACTCATTTTCTGGGATTCAAAATCAATGAAATGGTCCAATGCACCTTCAATGCCTATCAGCAATTCTTCATAATCATGCTGGTGAGGTTCATTGTCCGATGCTTCAATTTTTCTGACTTCTGCTTCGGTGAGCTTAAATATGTCGATAAATTTATTCATGGTTGCCAAAAGTAGACAATCGTAATTTCTAATGTGTGAATACAAAATTAAATTTCATTATTCAATAATCGTTCCAAAGGGTTCCGTCAGGTTCGTTCATTCTTATTACTTTTGCATAAAATTAAACCTAAAATAAATGTACACAGCAGAAGCGATGAAAGACCTGTCGGAAAGACTTGCGGCCTTGAGGGGGTACCTTTGACCTCGATCACAGGATCATGGAAGTAGAAGAAGAGGAAGAAAAAACCCAGGCTCCAGATTTTTGGGACGACCCCAAAGCAGCAGAAACCTTGCTGAAACAAATTCAGGAAAAAAAACATTGGACTGAAAAGTACCGGGAAGTTGAATCCGCGGTTAATGATACAGCCATTCTGGCCGAATTTTTTGAAGAAGATGAATCCGTACGGCAAGAACTTGATGTGCAGTTTGACCTGGCAGTCAAAAAAATAGAGGACTTGGAATTTTTGCAAATGCTGGGCAAAGAGGAGGACAAGTTGAATGCCATCCTGAAAATCAACCCCGGTGCCGGTGGTACAGAAAGTCAGGACTGGGCTGAGATGCTGATGCGCATGTACATTCGTTATGGCGAGCGGAAAAATTTCAAGGTAAAGGAACTGGATTTTCAGGAAGGTGATGTGGCAGGGATTAAGTCCGTTTCGTTGGAATTTGAAGGAGAATTTGCCTTTGGGTTTCTGAAAGGAGAAAACGGAGTCCATCGGCTGGTGCGACTTTCTCCTTACGATTCTGCCAACCGCCGTCATACATCTTTTGCTTCCGTTTATGTCTATCCTGTTGTGGACAACAGCATTGAAATTATCGTAAATCCTGCCGATATTAGCTGGGATACGTTTAGAAGCAGCGGCCCGGGAGGACAAAATGTGAATAAGGTCGAAACTGCGGTTCGGTTGCGGCATGCCCCGTCGGGATTGGTGATCGAATGTCAGGAAACCCGCTCCCAGTTACAAAATCGTGATAAAGCCATGCGGATGCTGAAATCGCAGTTGTATGAAATTGAATTGCGAAAAAAACAGGATGCCATTGCCGAAATTGAAGGCAACAAAAAGAAAATCGAGTGGGGTTCTCAAATCCGTTCCTATGTGTTGCATCCATACAAGCTCATAAAAGATGTCAGGACTGGTTATGAAACTTCCAATGTTCAGGCTGTTCTTGACGGTGACCTCGATGATTTTATCAAATCTTTTCTGATGGAGTTTGGTAAAAATGATGGATAATAAATGAATCGGTTTTAATCATTTTTTCAAGTATTTAGTTCAATTCTGATACTTATTTCAATTTTTATTGGTTTAAGTGATGTTGTTTTTTGACCATTGGTGGAAAATTTTGCCAAAAACCTATTAAAGATTCCCTGAAATTTCTAAAAAAGAAAAATTTTCTTCAGCATTTGCTAAAGCCCTGCAAACGTTATTATTACCTGTTTGGGATTTTTTTGAAAAAATGGCTCATAGAATGCCTGAGTCTGTTTTTTAATTTGTAAGGCTCTGATTTGTAGTAATTAAAATACATACACATCGAGATTTATAAATTTTTTTTATTGATTTCCTGCTTGCATTCTGGATTTGAACGAAAAGGGAAATTTATAGATTTGACGTGCTTGATTTGAGAAAATAATTTTCAAAAACAAACTTCAGCCTTGAACATTGAATTATCAGGAAAATGAAAAATCTATTTTCATATATATTAAAAACAAAGATTTCTGCCTTCGCAGGCAAAAGTCTTTTGTTTCATTTTCCTGCCAAAGGATTTTTCTCTTTACTCTCTAAATCATTTGTAAATGTACATTCTAATAATGGACAGGTTATATCCTTACAAATGGTAAGCAGTGCATTGAATAATCAGCGCTTCAATCAACAATCCAATCAACAACAACAAAATAGAATGACTTAGGTTATTTCCATAGTAGATATTTAAAAATCTAAAGGCTTATGGGAATACCCATAAGCCTTTTTTGTTTTTATCAAATTCTTAAACGATGAAGAAAATTGAAGCCATAATTCGGGAGTCCAGGTTCGAAGACGTCAAAAAGGCTTTGTATAAAGCCGGTATTGAGTGGTTTTCCTACTGGGACATGACAGACCTTGGTAAATCAACCAGGGACCAGATCGTAAGGGGACAGGCGTTTCATTCCAACTACCTCCAAAGACACATGCTTTGTATTGTGGTTCGCGATGAAAATCAGGATATAGCTGTGGATGCCATCATGGCCGCGCGAACCGGAGAAAGGGGTGACGGGAATATCTTCGTCTCTACGGTCGAAAGAGCCTGGAGCATCCGCACGGGTAAAACAGGCCCGAAAGCCCTTTTCAATAACAGAAATCAGAAAATTAATCCAATTTAAAAACCGGTTAATTCATGAAAAACGGAGCACTAATTCTGCCTAAACATGAACTGACCATAAAAGATTATAAAATGAAAAACATAAGTAAATTAATCTTAGTAGGGACAATGCTGGCGGTGTTATCATTAAGTAACACGGCAAAAGCACAGGATAGTACCTCTGCCAATAAAGTTTCATTTAATGCTGGTGCTGATATTTACAGTAGTTATGTCTGGCGTGGTAGCAAATTCGCAGGTCCCTCAATTCAGCCATCTGTGGCAATGAATGCAGGTGATTTTACCCTGGGTGTCTGGGGATCGTACGGCACAGTGGTGCCAGGAGGTGGCCCTTATTATGAGACGGACCCTTATCTTTCCTTTAATTTCAAAATGGGTTTGAGCCTGGGTTTAACGGCTTATTATTATGAAGGAGATATTACAAAAGTGTCCGATACTACTTCAAGCTTTGCCTATGAAGTGAATGTGGGATACAGTATTAAAAACCTGTCGCTATCCGCAAACTGTGTTTTAAACAATTCACGTGCCGGCGCCGGTAGTCAGGGTGGTGACACTTATCTTCAGGCTACCTATAATTTCTCCAGGTTCAATATATTTCTGGGTGCAGGCAATGGATGGTATACCGTTAATCACAATTTCGATATATGTAATCTAGGTGTCGGGACTTCGAAAACAATTCAGGTCACCAGTAAATTTTCTGTCCCAGTTACCGGTCAGGTAATTGTAAACCCAAACAAAAAACAAATGTTCATGGTAGTTGGGTTCACACTTTAAAAAATGACCGCCGGACGGCGGGATTCATCAACTAAATCCTATTCATTAAAAAACAAAAGAACATGAAAAAAATTGAAGCAATTATTCGCACCTCCAAATTTGGGGAAGTAAAACAAGCTTTACGCGAAGCAGGTATCGATTTCTTCTCATACTGGGATGTCACAGGCGTTGGCAACGAAGTCGAAGAACATTCGTATCGTGGAACCGTCTATGATACAAGCTTTATTCCCAGGCAATTACTCACTATTGTTGTTCGAGACATCAATTTGCAAAAAACGGTAGATGCCATCCTCGAAGCAGCCCAGACGGGTGTAATCGGCGACGGTAAGATCTTTATATCAGATGTGATTGATTCTTACAGAATTAGAAACGCAGAAAGAGGAGATACATCATTATACAAT
>JACZJI010000127.1 GCA_014860665.1 Bacteroidales bacterium
AAATAAGCAATACGCTGATTATACGAATATTAATCTGATAATTTATATTGAATCTAACACAATATATCTCATTATCAGTGTTTATTGTGAATTTGTATCAGGTAGTTTCTCCTCTTACCATCCATAATAACCTTAAAAGGATCCTTAAAACGTACATGCTTGAAAAATCTCCCCTCGAATATTATCTCCTGTTTTTCAAGCATTTCGTAATTAATCAAATCCTCTTTTAAAGAATGCTGCAGCATAAAATATCCAACTTTCATACTCGTTACATTATGGAAAAAGTGTGAGCCGGATGATGCTTCTAACGGAAAATCAGTAAGACTCGTTTCGACTATAATTTTAGCCTTAGAGATTTGCGGCCAGCGTACAGGGATTCCGATCCATTTGTCCCTTGTCCCCCAGCGTCCCGGACCAATCAGCACATATTGTTTTCTCTCTTTCATAAACTGTTCATTCAGCCTTTCTATTTCCCCAACCATCTCCTCGGTTTTGCTTTTATCAAACTTTTCGCGGTCAACATAAATGACATCCTTAAGGTCTTCGATGACTCCATTTCCCATTCCACTCCCTGAATACAGCAAAACAGACTTTTTGGGAACTTTATTTATGTCGACTTCATTGTCCAGATTTTGTGAAATAAGGGGCTTAATTTGAAGGATATAGAAAGAAGCCTTTCCATCTTCATCCTTAGTCAAGTCCACTGCATATTCTATCTCAACAGCAGTTCCCATAGCCTCCTTACCTAGTTCGAGAAGCAGGCTAATTGTCTGAGACAACGGAATATAATTATACTTAAGAATGTTAGCAAAATTAATAATGCGAGGTCCCATCTTACTTAATCCCGGATATATTGTATCGGAATCTGGATTATAAACAGAAGCACAATGTTTTAAAACGCCTTGCTGTTCAGCAATATCAATATCAGGAAAAGTAAGTCCTGCATCTTCTCCTACCATCAAATCCAGGTTTTTTTTATTCAGATCCACGACACAAAACTTCACCTGTGATGTTTTAAACTGATCTTTTGGAGAATTTATCTCTATGCCTGGGTATTTAGGTGAAAATCGGTAAGCCCGGTTTCCTTCTACAACATATTTTCCAAGCCCAACTGCAGCCAAGGCAAAACCTTCGTCAGGCTTCATATGAGCAAATGGATAATAGTTGTAAGACTGTGCTACACCACTGATGTGGGGATAAAAATAATTGTCGTACCGATTTCCAACAACTTCCTCAATAATCACAGCCATACGTTCATCTTCCAGTTTGTAATCTATAGCTCTGACGTAACTTTTTGCCACATCTGAATACAAGGAAGCATAGACTAATTTAATAGCATCGCAAAGCTGTTTTAGACGAACTTCAACATCTTCATGAGCATTGGGTAAAATATAAGTCTCAAAAATACCCGCAAAAGGTAGAGTAAGTGAATCTTCGAATAAACTTGAAGACCTTATTGCGATGGGTTTAGTGATTTTCTCCAAAAGAGCACGCAATTTTTCCTTCAGCGAATCGGAGAGTGGACTATTCAAAAAGGCTTTCTTCACCTTAATATGATCCTTTTCAAAAAGTCCCAGCGTATTCAACTGATTTTTTGAAAGGAATTCCTCAAACTCCATGCTGCCAATAATAAACGTAACAGGGGTTTTAATATTAATATCAGGAATATAACGTTGAAAATCGTAACTATGAATCAACGCATTAATAAATGCAAGTCCTCTTCCCTTACCACCCAATGAGCCATCACTGAGTGTATAAAAGTTATCTTGATAAATTTCGTTTCCCGGCTCATAAGGGATAATATTACCAGCAACCTGTTCATCAAGGTGTTCCCTTATCATACTAACCAGTGATCGCCGTAATTCATTGACATCAATAAAATCACTGACTTTTTTAGGATTGATGAAATTTGCTGCCTTGATTTCCTGACGGGCCATTAACCACATCGAAAAGTGGTTATGATAGGAATGAAACAACAACGAATCATCAGGAATAATTTCCAGATAATGCTCAAATTCACGTAAGTTGGCTGCTCGAGCTATTTCGTCCCCTTTTTCATTCTTAAAAATAAAATCACCGAAGCCAAGGTTGTAAGTTATAAAATGCTGCAAATCTTCGTAAAGCGTTTCGGAATTCTTATCAATAAAAATCGAATCATATTTTGCAGCTACTTCGGCGTACATAGGATCTGAAGACTGCATCACCACCGGCAATTCTTTGAGTTCTTTTCTGGCATAATCCAATAACTGAATTCCTGCCTGATCATCCATCTTACCAAAACGCTTAAATTTCACATCCGTAATCAGACAGAGCAGATTATCTTTGTATTTATCAACGATTTCAACGGCTTGTTCGAATGTAGGAGCAAAAAGAATCTTAGGACGAGCTCTCATCCTTAAGACTTTATACAGCTCATCAGTACTCACATCTTCGATAATTCGTCGGGTTTGTTCCATTAAAACACGATACAAAAACGAGAGATATCGTGAAGAGTAAATGGGTGAATCCTCTGCAAGCAAAATAACCCTTACGGCACCAACTTTTGTATCATTTTCCACATTTATCTTGTCTTCAAGAAGCTTGATCATGGAAAAGAAAATATTGGTATCCCCATTCCAGGCAAAGATCCTGTCAATAAAAGGAAGATTGGTTTGCTCAGATTTAAAATAGCTAACGTCGCTGTTGTTATTCAGCAACATAAAAATAGGGATGTAAGGATATTGCTCTTTTATCAAACGGCTGGAAGAAACCGGAGTTTTTTTATCCACACCGACCATATAAATAATCTGGTCGAAATGCCTTTTTCTTAAAAGATTTAGTGCTTGTTGAGCAGACGACACACCAGTAATCCTGGGAATAGAAGTAAGATTTAGCTGTCCGAATTGCCCAAGCATATGCTCCGAAAAACGGCCTTCTCTTTCAATGGAATAAGCATCGTAAAGACTTGAAATCAATAGAATTTCACGGACTTTAAAGGGCATCAAATCGTGGTAAATATCACGGGTATATGTATTTTTGTTCAAAAACCTGTGAAGGAACTTTCCTGTAATAATTTCATTATCCTTCTTACCCGGTTTTTTTGTGGAAATATTCATAATGCCATCATTTACCTCTTTCCACTCCTGCTTATTCAGAAAACGAATCAAAATCTGAACCAGGGTCCTTAAAAAATGCTCCTGTTCATTCCTATAATCAGCATTTTTCTTAACCTGTTCGGAAAGACAGTATAAAAGTGTTCCTTTTTTGCCGCCCTTTGTCAGGAAACTGTTTTCATGACAAGGGTGTTTTGAAGTCCTTCCAGCCAATTGATAAGTCTTTCCATCAAAAACAATCTTAAACATATCAAAAGGAACAGGGTTTTGCTGTGCAATGGCATTTACAATAAGATGCAACGTTTCATCCATAGTTTTATTCTCATGGACAATTTCATTGATATTATTGACTATTGTCAGCATCTTCCCATAAGGATATGATTCGTCTCTCTTCATTTTCAGAATATTATTGGCATATGCAAAGTTAACCAAAAGCCAAACGAAAAGTTTAATTCAGTATTTCTTTCTTTTTAGCAACCGGTGTAAAATAAAAAAGCTGCGTGATAATATATCACACAGCTTTTCTTTAATACCTAAGATTTTTAATATTTATAAGCCTGATTTTCTGCCATTTTATGAACATCATAAGGAGCAGGTGCACCACCTAAATATTTGTGGAACCAATCCAGATGAGCATCATAATATAAAGGCATTGATTTCACGAAACTTGGCCAGTGACCATCATTTTTAAAGATGATCAAACGAGAGGGAATTCCCAGAGTCTGTAAAGTTGTGAAGTACTGAATACTCTGAGTATAAGGAACCCTGAAATCCTTTTGGCCTGTGAGCACCAAAGTCGGAGTTGAAAAATCCTTAGCAAAATAAGAAGGTGAAAATTCCTCATATTGTTTTGAATTCCATGGTTGCCCCTTCAATTCATGATTTGGGAACCACAGTTCTTCGGTACCACCCCACATAGAACGCAAATCGTAAACACCCATCATAGATGCCAGACATTTAAATCTTTTGGTATGTCCCTGGAACCAGTCCATCATATAACCTCCAAATGACCATCCCATAGCGCCCATTCTGGTAGAATCTACGTAAGGCAGTTTGGCCAACATGTCGGTTACTTTCATATCATCTTCAAAATTAGCACCTCCCCAATCTCCTGAAATTTCAGCTGTGTAAGCCTGACCGTATCCTGTAGAACCATGAGGGTTGCAGAATGCCACAACGTAGCCTGCTCCAGGATAAACCTGCCAGTCGCCACGGAAAGAATCCATCCACTGCATTTGCGGACCACCATGAATGTTGATAATCATAGGATACTTTTTATTAGGATTGAAATCATGAGGAGTTACAACAAAGACTTCCACTTTCTTACCATCGGCTCCGGTAACCCACATTTTCTTTCCTGGTCTGATATCTACAGTTTCTTCCAGTTTTTTGTTAAAAGCTGTAAGTTCTGTCTGCTGATGATCAGCCATGTTCATCTTATAAATTTCACCTGGTTTTTCAATAGAACTTGCCAGATAATATAGATTTCCGCTGTTATCAATATCAAATCCGTAAATGGCTTTTGGTCCGCTTACAGGGGTGATTTTGTCAGAATTCAAATCAACTCTGTAAACAGGTTCGTAAGCTTCAACTTCACCAGTGAAATAAATCGATTTTGAATCAGATGCCCATTTAAAATCATCTACCCAATTATCAAAATTCTTTGAATCTGTCAAAAGTCTGGTCTCACCAGTTTCACGATTGTAGATTGCAAGTCTGAACAAATCAGATTCGTAACCTGCAATTTTCTGCAATCTGTAACCAATATATTTTCCATCAGGAGAATAAACCGGCCATCCGTCCCAGGCCTTATTCTCTTTAGTGATATCCACTGATTTCCCACCGGTTACCGGAACAGTAAACAAATCTGAATTTGTTGAGGCTTCAGGATGTTCTAAATGTTTTGAAACATAGCAAAGTTCTTTACTGTCGGGTGAAAAGTTATATCCGACACCGCCTCCTAGCATGAAAGTAGGAGCTACATAATCGCCAGGTGTTACATCGGTATATGTTTTGGTATCAACATTATAAATGATGATATGCGAAACTTTCCCCGCAGAATAAGAAGTCCAGTGTCTGAAGAAAAGATGGTCTGCAACATAAGCCTGAACAGGTCCATGCTGAGAAGTAGAATCAATCTCCTTATTGCATTGACTATTGGCACCACATTGAGGATAAACTTTGGCAGCAAAAGCAATCAGCTTGTTGTTGGGAGACAAAATCGGAGCATCAACACCCATAGAAAAATCCGTCACTTTTTCGGATTTTCCAGTTTCAAAAGTGTAACTATAAACCTGTGGGGTACCAGAATCGGTAGAAACATAATAGAGCATCTTTCCATCACTGGTCCACATCGGGTTATAATTACTTTTATGGTTACGGGTGATCTCCTTCTTGTTTTTTCCATCGGCATCCATGATGTAAATGTTAGTCCAGGACTCACCTTTTTTCATGTTATAATTGGATACAGTAAAAGCAATTTTGCTTCCGTTGGGAGATACCACAGGGTTTCCTACATAATGTATTTTATAAATGTCGGCAATGGTAAACGGCTTCTTCTTCTGAGCCATTAAACTTCCCACTGACAAAAAAATCATCAGCGAGAGAAACAACGTAATTTTCTTCATGATTTTGATATTAATAATTTCTATTAAGCTGTCCACGTTTCAAAAAAATTGAAACGATCAAATCCCATTTTAAAAAATGACCGGCTAAAGTAGCGATTAATTAATTTGGTTGTTAATTTGAGAAATTTCCGGCCGATTTATTTCATAAGGAAAGAAAGATCAGCACCAGGTTCTAATTCAACAGGTTCTTCGCCGTGTTGAAAAAGTCTCAAACTTTTATTTCCTATAAGTTGTAAAGTATTATCTTTCAAGTATAATAAGCATCCCTCTCTCAATCCAGTCACTTTTATGTCAGGATGAACAATTAGAAACTCTTCAATTCTCTGCTGACGGGTTTCGCCTCCATGACCCTTAGGATTTGCATCTAAATAATGAGGATTAATCTGAAAAGGAATTAATCCGAGTGTATTAAAACTTTCCGGTTGAATGATGGGCATATCATTCGTAGTCATCAGAGTGGGGCAAGCAACATTCGATCCTGCACTCCATCCGATGAAAGGGGTCCCTGTCTTTGCTTTATCGCGGATTATTTTCATCAGGCCTGTTTTATGGAGCTCAGCCACCAGGTGAAAGGTATTTCCACCACCTACAACAATAGCTTCTGCATTTGCCATTAGTGTAGACGGATCTTTCACCTGATGAACAGAGACCAGCTCAAATCCCAGCTGATTAAAAACCGTTTTTACCCTTTCTGTGTAAACATCGTAAGATTTTTTCAGGCTTTCGCCCGACAAACTAATGCCTGCAAAAGGCACAAAGCATACCTTCTTGATTTTGTTGTTTTGCAAAAAACCATGAATATGCTTTCTTGGCCAAAGGAGATACTCCTTATCTGTAGCCATGGTAGAGTTACTGATTAAAAGTAGGTTCATTTTTTAAATTTTACGTGATTTTTTTATGATTACTTAAATCAAACTCCAAATTTACGACACGTCAGAAAATAAAACGATAAACAATCTGCTCGTGAAAGATTTCATTTTCACGAAGTACAGCATTTGGAAAATGAGGCTTATTAGGTGCGTCAGGAATATTCTGGGCCTCCAGTGCCACCCCCGAATATTTTTTCAATGGTATCCCGCATTTCTCTTTCTGACTTCCGTCAAAATGATTTCCGGTATACACCTGTAACGCCGGTTGTGTTGTATAAAGCTCAATGGCTCTCCCCGATTTGGGTTCGCTGAGGACACAGGCTTTTACCAAACTCTTATCTTTTCCTTTTATTACCCAAGTATTATCCAGACCGCCTTTCATCACAATCTGAGGGAAATTACTTTTCTCAATATTTATTAACAGATGAGGCTCTAGAAAATCCAAATCAGTTCCTTCAACTTCCGCAATTTCACCCGTTGGCACACCACGTTCATCAGTAGGAGCATAATGATCTGCAAAAATCTGAAGCTTATGATTGAGCACCAATCCGCTATCTACACCATTCAGATTAAAATAGGGATGACTGGTCAGGTTAACAATCGTTGGCTTATCAGTTTTCGCCTTAATATCAATCAACAATTCATTATTATCGTTCAGGGCATAAATCAACTCAGTTTCCAGATTTCCTGGATAGCCTTCTTCTCCATCTGGACTAAACAGCTTCAGCCTAAAAGCACTTACATATCCCTCAAGTGAAACAGATGTAACCTCCCAAAACTTCGTATTAAACCCTTGATTTCCTCCATGAACATGATTAGGATATTCATTTTTTGGAAGTTCAACAACCTCTCCATCCAGTATGAAAGTGCCATTTTTAATCCGGTTGGCAAACCGGCCGCAGAATGCCCCCATAAATGCGTCTCCCGGTAACTCGCCACAACCCAGCGCCACGTCCAACTTCCCCGAATTATTCGGCACTTTCACTGAATAGATTCTCCCGCCAAGGGATAAAAATTCCACTTCGACTCCGTTATTATTTTCAAGGCGAAATCGTTCCATATCTTTTAAAAGAACGCCCATTATCAAATTAAGATATTGTCTTACAAAAAATTACTATTAGTTTAGTCTATCAGAAAACAAAATAAAGAACGCTTAAAACATTTCAAAATGAAAGACTTTAAGTCTCATCCTTTTCAGAACACTATCTTTAAAGCATTTGTCTGAAAACTTTTACTGAGACTTAGGTCGCCCTTATTAAGAAACATGTCTCATACCGAGTTTTCTGAGAGGAACACCTTTTTCAAGATTTTTCTCCAATTCTTCTAATGGAATATCCTTTGTTTCCGGAGTAATAAAGCCGACAATCAGGAATCCAATTAAGTTGAATGCTCCAAACATCCAGAAAGTTCCTCCAACACCAAGATGTGCAAACCAAGTCAAAGTATAACTTCCAATGATCGTATTGCTAATCCAGTTAGTAGCAGTGGTTATGGTAATACCAAAATCTCTTCCCTTTAAAGGAAAAATTTCAGAACAAAGAATCCAGACAATAGGTCCTAGTGAGACAGCAAAACCGAAAATAAACAGCAAAGAAAATATAAGGGTCATCCACTGTTCAACAGAAGTCATTTCACTACCTGGAGGATTTATTCTGAAAAGATATCCTACAACAGCACATGAAATAGCCAAAATTGAAAGTCCGGTATAAAGAATCGGCTTTCTTCCTAGTTTATCGACATATCTAATGGCGATAAGCGTCGTAAGCATATTCACTAAACCGATAACTACAGTAGCAATAGCAGGATTACTGAGACCTGCAGCCTTAAAAACCTGCCCTGAATAATACATAAAAGCATTCATTCCTGAAAATTGCTGTAATGCTTGCAGTAAAATACCCAAAATAATAACTTTTCTAAAAAAAGATTTGGATAACAGTTTCCAACCACCACCTTTAACCTTAACAGTTTCTTTAATTTCATTTAATTCGAACTCCACCTCTTCATCAGATGTTCTGATTCTTTGCAGTACTTTTTCCGCGTCGTCTGGTCTTCCCACAAGAACAAGCCATCTAGGGCTTTCAGGAAGGAAAAGAGCTCCTACAAACATCACCAGCGCCGGAATGGCTATTACAGACATCATTAATCTCCATGATCCGAAATGAAGCAGCGCTGCGTTTGACAAAAACATTGCCAAAATACCTATCGTAATCATCAATTGATACATGGCTATAAGCCGGCCTCTTATTTTAAAGGGTGCAATTTCCGATAAATAAAGCGGGGCAACAAAAGAAGCAATACCCACGGCCAGTCCAATAATAAAACGGGCAACAAGAAGAACTGTATAGGAAGGAGCAAAAACTCCTAAAAATGTAAATAGGGCAAAAATTAATGATGCAAGAAGCAGCACTTTTTTTCTTCCATATCGTCTGGATAACCATCCGCTGAATACGGCACCAATAGCGGCTCCGAATAATAATATTCCTGCAATGTTCTCAGATTGAGAGGTCGTTAAACCAAAGTCTTTTACGATGAGCTCCAAAGATCCATTAACATATGCAATGTCAAGACCAAACAGCAAACCCGCAAGTGCAGCTATAAGACTTACTTTGGTCACGATAGCATTCGCTCCTCCTGTTGTTGATAGTTTTTTCATTTTACTTTCTTTTTTATAAAAGTTAAATTTAATTATTTGAATGATAATCCTATGCTAAACTATTAATTTTTACACATCATTTAATGTCCAATTTTATATCAAAACCGGTCGTGTCCCATCATCAATTGTCACCTTAATAATTTCAGGGGAATCTCCTTCCGGAGTTTTATAATTTTCCCTGATGGTCTTCTCAAATTGTGCAACAGCACTTTTTTTCACCAGGTTGATGGTGCAGCCGCCAAATCCGCCGCCCATCATTCGGGCACCCAGTACACCGTCCACCCTTTTGGCCAGGTCCACTAATTGATCCAGCTCTGGGCAGCTCACCTCATAATCGTTCTTCAAGCCATCATGCGATGCATACATAAATCTTCCAAACTCTTCAAAATTTCCCTGCTCCAAAGCTTTACATGAACGCTCCACACGCAAATTTTCTTCAACGACATAAGCACACCGGCGATAGATTACAGGCTCAAATTCATCTTTGTGAGCACGTATTAAATCTGACGAGACATCTCGTAAGGAATTAATTTCTCGATCAAATTTTTGTAACAACGACACTCCGGCTTCACACTCCTGACGCCTTTTGTTGTATTCTGATGCGGCAAGTGAATGTTTTACTCCCGTGTTTACAAGTATCAGAATCTGATCTTCCATCTCGAACGGAAAGAGCTCATAATCCAAGCTTCTACAGTCCAACTTAATAACGTGATTCGCTTTTCCGTGCATTACAGCAAACTGATCCATGATTCCACATTGAACCCCGGCATATTCATGCTCCGCTTTCTGAGAAAGCTTCACCAAATCATAAGTAGAATAGTTATACCCTTCCATTTGATCAATCGCAAAAGCTAACCCCGTTTCCAAAGATGCTGATGAAGACATTCCGGCGCCCATTGGCAAATCACCCCCAAATACACAATCAAAACCATGAACTGTCTTCCCTGCTTTGAAAAATTGCGCAATAACCCCAAGCAAATAATTTGCCCACCTCTTTTCAGATTTCTCATAAGCATTTACAGACGTTTCATAATAATCTTCCAGATTGTAGCTATAAAACCTGAACTTGTTTTCATTGTTGAGAGCAACAGCAAAGTAGCTTCCCAAATCCACGGCTGCCGGTAATACAAATCCATCATTGTAATCGGTGTGCTCTCCAATAAGATTTACCCTTCCGGGAGATTTTACCAATAAAGTGGCATCCCCAAATTTTTCCTCAAAGACCTGATTAATCTTTTCAATCATTTTCCTTCTTTAATTTGAATAGTTACTTTTTTCATTCCCGGGACCTCTGCACTAATTGTAATAGGTTTTTCAACGGGTTCTGTCAACATCACAACGGAAGCAATTCCTGCCTGGGCAGGGAAAGGATTTTCCCCAACCAACTTTGCATTATGAACTTCAAAATTAACTTTTAAACTACTATTATGACAAACAGTTCCTTTTTTATCCACTATGCTTGCATGGACTATTAAGACATCTTTATGCTTGTTACTGATGGGAATTCCAGATGTATCAACCTGTAAAACAAGTGAATTTGGTTTATCTGGAGTAGAAATCGTTTCTTCAGCAACAGGTTTATTATCAATATATCCTACTGCTTTTAAAGTTCCAGGAGCGACGGATCTCAGTTTGAAAGTAAAAGGTGGATGAGGTAAATAAGTACTCACACGATCGTGATCGGGATTCTGTTTTCCAACAGAATGGCCGTTTACAAATAATTCTACCTGTTGACAATTGCTGAAAACCCTGACAATAGGTGTTGAGTTTTTTTGCCAATAGCTGGCAATGTATACCATTGGTCCACCTGTTGCAGGAGGCGTTACAGATTCATTTGGGTCGCGCTGACTTCTGTAGAAATAATAAGAAAACTTTGGAATTCTGAAGATATCTGCAATTCCTGATGTTTCGATATCATTGGTATAACCACGATTGTAATCAAACATCAACCAGTTAGCTTGTCCAATGATTCCTTTTCCACGTCCTCTTTCATCAGAATTTGCTGCTTCCTGAAAATTCAAAGCTTGTTGCAGTAATCGTATCTCACCGGCATCCCTGGGTTGACGGCTACTACGATCTTCAGGTTTTAAACCTTTAAACTGTGTTTGATTAAATCCAGCATTTTGTGCATAATATTCCCAATCGCCGTATTCCGCTATGAAAATGGGTCTTTTACCATCTTTGTAATTATACCAGTAATCGGGCGGATGACCATGTTGCCTTGCCGGAATAAACAAATCGAAACCGGGATGATCAATCCAAGCACATGTAATTGGCTTTTTTTCAGGAAATTCCTGATTTTTAACAACAAGAATACTATCCATTAATGAGGGCGGCATCCATGTTTCATTAAGAGAAAGCTCCCAGAAAAATACGCAAGCTCTGTTCCGATCACGACGAATCAATTCTCTTTCATCAGTCAAGACATGTTTTCTAAAGGCTTTTCCCCCTAGAAATTGCCATCCGGGAATAGCATCCATAACCACAATTCCCAGTGAATCACACGCATCCATGAATACCGGTGACTGAGGATAATGAGACAAACGCACAACATTAAACCCAGCATCTTTTATCTTCACAGCATCACGCCATTGCGCTTCATCGGATAAAGCATATCCCACATAAGGATACTCCTGATGACGGTTAGTACCACTTAAAAATTCCTTTTTCCCATTTATATACAGCCCTTCTGGAGTAAGCTTAAGTCTCCTCAAACCAATTTTCGTAGTCAAATTATCTACCTCACGGTTCTTTTCTATGACTTTGGTTTCCATTCTGTACAAATACGGATGCTGCGGACTCCACAAACCGGGATGATTTATTGTCATATTTTGTGTAAGGGATAATGTCTCTCCAGCTCTGATGCGAACCTGTGCGGAATTAACTTCCGCCACAATTTTACCTGAGTCGTCCTTCAGAACCTGTTGGATTGAGAATGTCTTTTGTGATTCATTCTGATTAACGATCTCCGTCTTTATTGAGATTTTGCTAACTTCGGAACTTATTGTATCTTGGTTTACAAACACTCCACCACCACCTGGTGTTTTTGAGGCAATTGCAAATGTAATATGCAATTTGGAAGTTGTTATGAATTTTACATCCCGATAGATTCCTCCATAACGACAAAAATCAAGGTCTTTTAAAGGTTTTCCGGGTGGAACCAACGTATCATCAGTATTTACCAGTTTTACTGCGACAAGATTTGGTTTTCCGAATACCAGATATTTGTCAAGAGACACGACAAAGGGCAAATAGCCGCCTGTATGGCTGAAAATATGTTTTCCATTCAGGTAAACATCTGCATTTTGCATAGCACCTTCGAAATACAAATAGTGCTCTTTATTTTTCTGAGAACTACTAATTATAAATGTTTTTCTGTACCAAGAGGTTCCCATCCACTGATTGTTTACGACGAGAGGCTCAATTTTAGGCGTGTGAGGTAAAATGACTTCTTTAAATGCCGATGTGTCTTGATTCAACTCTGCGTAATTATCTCCAGGCAAATCCTTTGCAAAATACCAATCCCGATTGAAACTGAATATTTTCCTTCCGCCGGAAGTATCCTGTGTACTGCATCCTGACAGAGAATACAGAATCAGCAACATTATAACAGCAACCCATGAATACCTCATTATTTCTTTTTTATTGTTTTGACCCAATTATATATTAATGATTCGATCAGTAAAATCACATTCCTCAGTATCCTTAAAACGGTAATAATAAGCGCCTTTTTTTGATTCCGAACTTAATTTTTTATTCAGACGTACCATTGCATCCAAAGAAAGAATTTTTTTTCTAAAGTTTCCCGGATCAAATTCCTTCATAAAAATAGAGTTGTATAACTGTCGCAACTGGGTAAGAGTAAACTCTTCAGGCAAAAGGTCACGTCCGACCAGATCACGACTTGCTTTCATCCGGAGTTTATCCAAAGCCTGTTGAACCATTTCATCATGGTCAAAAATCAAATCCGGCAACTTGGTCACAGGCCACCATTGGGCTCCATATTTGTCTACCAATTGATGATTATGAACCTGAATATCTATCAAAGCATAAAAAACAAGACTAATTACCCTGCCGCCCGGATCACGATCCGGTTTGGAGAACACGGAAACCTGCTCCATGAAAATATCATGTAATCCGGTTATGTTCGTCAAAACACGATATGCAGCATCCTCACCCGACTCATCCGGATTAATCCATCCTCCCACCAACGACCAATCTCCTTTTGCCGGTTCTATGTCTCTACGGAAAAGCAGTAACTTTAGTTGTTCATTTTCATATCCAAATACCACATTATCAATGGATACCAAATGTTTCTCCTGAAGTTCGTAACGTGTAAGCACAGTATTTTTTAAACAAAAGTAATAATTACTTTTAATAACAAAAGAGAAAAGCAAAAAATACTTTTTAACATCTGTTGAAATAACAAACGTTATAGGCAGCACTTAAAGAAGCACTGCCTATAAATTTGGAGTAAGTCAGAAAGCAGTCTTTGCTCTCTGAAAAAAATCTAATAATTAATTTTTAGCTTGTCGAAAGCTTTATCACCGTTCAATAATTGCAAAGACCTTTTAATTGCTGAATCGGACGGCAAAATAACTTCGAAATAAGCATTCTCGTCAAACAAATCCCTGGCAATAAGTGCTTTTATTTGCAACTTAATAAAATTAACATTGGGATCCAACGCCTTAGGATTTATCTCAATTTTTGCCTTCCGGGCATCATCCAAGAAATTATTAAACATAGATTTAGAAATTGAAAAGTGATTGAGAAACTGTTTGAAATGAGGATATTTTTGTTTAAGATTCTGTCCATTGCTGTTTAAATAATCATTAACATAATTATTAAAGATTCCTTTTACAACCAAGTCTGTGTATAAAGCATCGAAACGTGTTGAATCAAAAGGAATGAAAATATCAGGCATAATTCCGCCGCCTCCATATACAACCCTGCCATTATGTGTATGAAATTTCAACGAATCAGGGAAATGAATACTGTCGGCATGGAATAATTCTCCATGTTTTAAACGTGTTTGCCAATCATTATAATAAGCAGTAATTCCTTTATTGAAAGGCCGTTGAATCCATCTCCCGGAAGGTGTATAATAACGTGCTATAGTAAGCCGAATGAGAGAACCATCAGGAAGGAAAAACGGCCTTTGAACCAATCCTTTGCCAAAAGAAAGTCTACCTACAATCAAGGCCCTGTCCCAATACTGGAGTGCTCCGGAAACAATTTCGCTTGCAGAAGCAGTTCCTTCGTCAATCAAAACAATCAGCTTACCTTTTCTAAAATCACCCTGGCCACTCGAATATAATTCCTGCCGTGGACTATGAATGCCTTGAGTATAGACAATCAGTTTTCCTGAGCTTAAAAATTCGCTTGCAATTTCCTGAGCCGTTTCGAGATAACCCCCGGGATTTCCCCTTAAATCAAATATCAGGTTCTTAAGTCCCTGTTTTTTCAAACTATCAAATGCTTTGTCAAATTCTTGTTTTGACGTTTCAGCAAAACGTCCCAACCGGATATAACCCGTATGTTTATCTATCATAAATGATGCATCCAGGCTATTCAACGGAATTCTGTCACGAGTAATCGTGAAATCAAAAATATGGCCCACACCATTCCTATAGACCCCCACATCAACCTTAGTTCCCTTTTTCCCTCTGAGGTGATCCATCACCCATTCATTATTGATCTTTGGGCCAACAGCGCTTTTCCCATTTATAGTAACAATCTTATCTCCGGCCATAATACCCACTTTGTCAGAAGGGCCACCCTGAACTGGGGCTATCACCAAAATTGTATCTTTAAAAATCTGGAAAGTCACACCAATACCCTCAAAACTTCCCTTCAAAGACTCTTCGGCTTCTTTCACATCCTTTGCGGGAATATAAACAGAATGAGGATCCAAATCTCTAAGAGTAGACACAATCGCTTTATCAACGATATTTGGCATATTGAGAGTGTCTACGTAATAGTTATTAAGCAAGTATAATAGTGTGGCGAATTTACTAGTCGTCGTATTTGAGTTCATTCTTTCCCCGTTATTCTGTGCATTCAGGTTCACAGAAATCATCAAAACGCCCAACAATATAGCGAAAGTTGAAAATATATTTCTTTTCATGTGAATAGAGTATTCAAATTATAAAACCGAAAATTTTATGCTGTCCTATTCTAAAATTTCAAGACACACGTTCAAAGGGTCTTTCTAAAAATAGTCATGAAACAGTTCTACAAAAATACGAATTCGGAACAACAAAATAAGGATATGGCTTAAACAGGGACTTATATTTTTATACTTTTGTGAGGTAATTTCACCGATTTAATACAGATATTCCATGAAAAAAATTTTGTTGATGTCTTTATTTCTGCTTTCGACATCAGGAATCCTTCTTGCAAAAAAAACTGAAAAGACAATCAAGCCTTCAAAAGAAATCCGACAGATTATTCTGATAAAATTTAAGTACAGTGTTACGGCAAAGGAAAAAACGGCTGTTGGTGATTTGGCTAGGGTACTGAAAGAAAAATCAAAAACGATACAAAAACTGGATTGGGGTAACCCATTGGAAATAACAGGTGATAACGATTCGAACACCTACGATTTCTGCCTCACTTTTAAATTCAAAAACGACACGAATTATGAAATTTTCCAACAAAATCCATTACGAATGGAATTTATGGGAAAATTAATCCCTCTGGCAGAAAATATTGTAACCTACACATATCGAATTCACGAATAGAAAGCATATAACATTGAGCATCCTTAAGCGCATTACTTTAATTAGCATTTTTATTTTGCTTTCGGGTCAGATTTTATTGGCCCAAAATAGTACTTTCAGTACCTATTCACCAATTTGTGATACCTGCAATCATAATTTGAATTTCCGGTTTGAAGGCTCCTCTTTCTTTCAAAATAATGAATATTTCGACCCCTTTGCTTACGGATTAACCGGTATTGGGTTTTATATCCAGCCTACCCTGGAATATTACTTCATGCCTAATTTAAGAGTTAATGCAGGTGTTTTTGCTTTAAAATATTCCGGTTTGGACAAATTTACCCAGGTAATTCCCATTTTTTCAATTCAATATCAGGCAGCCAAATCTTTAGAAATTGTTTTCGGGAATATTTTCGGAACCTTAAATCATAATCTGGAACAGCCGCTTTTCAGATACGACCGCTTTTATACCAATCATGTTGAGTATGGAATGCAATTTTTGCTAAATACAAAAAATATTAAATCGGATTTATGGCTTCACTGGGTACATTTCATACTTCCCGGTGATACTGCTCCTGAAAGACTTGTGGTAGGAAATAATACTTTGATTCATTTATATTCTCATAAAGATCTGAGCGTAAATCTTCCCATCCAGTTTCTCTTTTCCCATCGAGGGGGACAACTGGAACCCGGACCGCATTACGTAGCTACTCTTTTCAACGGCTTAACAGGACTGAAATTCAAATACAATCTGAACTCATTTTCAAGCCTTCAATTTCAACCTCTTATAGCTTTTTATTATGCGCTAAACCTGCCTGATCCGGGACGTCCTGGATATCAACCTTATAAAAGTGGTTATGGTTTATACCCCAATATCCAATATACCTTTCATCATTTTAACCTGATGACAGCTTATTGGTACGGGAACAAATTCATTGCTCCAGAAGGAGAATATCTCTTCCAATCGGTTTCTGAGTTAAATCCTAATTATACAGAAGCAATCAGAAAATTGTGGGTATCAAGGGTCTGGTACAATAAAACTATAGGGAAATATTTAAATCTGGAAGTAAGACTTTCTACTTATTATGATCTTCATCACCAGAATCTGGATTACTCCTATGCATTTTATATGCTGATTAATCAGGATTTCTTTTTGAAAAAATACAGACATTAGTTCATAAAGTTCGATTACCTAAAATTTCAAAAATCTTCTATGGTCAAACTGGAAAAGTACGAAAGCCGTTTTTTTGATGCGCTTTCCTACCAATTAGATGAAGAACAATCCAATTTTACTGCCAGTGTGGATTATTGTCTAAATACAAGAAAAGACCTTGAAGATCATCAAAAAACACTGATAACAATAACTTACAATGACAATCCGGTTGGTTTTTTCATTTTAGATGTTGGGAATGATAGATACAGAATCACCGAAAATACAAATTCCGTTTTAATTCGTTCACTTTCCATTAATCCTGAATATCAAGGCAAAGGAATTGGAAAAGATGCTATGAATCTCGTTTCTGAATACGTCACGAATCATTTCTATGGAGTAGACGAATTAGTTTTGGCCGTAAATTTTAAAAACGAAAATGCATATCATGTTTATGTAAAGTGTGGTTTCATTGATGATGGGAAAATAGTTGACTGAAGGAAAGGTCCACAGCACGTTTTAACAAAAAGAATTTGAGAAAGGACAATTATTTGTTGAAATTATTGTCCAAAAATAATTTTAGAAACAAAGAATTACTGACAAATATCCTTTATATTTGCATCCCGGTAACTGAAATTTTTGTTCATGTTAGCGGCGGAAAAATCTACAAATTCAAGGCTTATTACTTTTCAAATTGAAAAGAATTTCCGCATTTCCAGACGACCGATGTCGTCTTTTTTTTTGCCTAAAATTCATAAACTCCATAAATCATGATCCAATTAAAAAACCGAAGTCTGGTTTCCATTACCGATTACAGTAAAGAAGAGATCATCAAAGTCCTAGATATTGCTGAGGAATTTGAGAAAAATCCTAGGCAGAAAATATTGTCAGACTATGTGATTGCTTCACTGTTTTTTGAACCCTCTACACGCACAAGGTTGAGCTTTGAAAGTGCCGTCCAATACCTTGGAGGCAGAATTATCGGCTTTGCCAGTGCAGATACATCCAGTGTAAGAAAAGGCGAATCACTTAAGGACACTATTCTCACGGTCAGCAATTATTCCGACCTCATTGTGATGAGAAATCCTTTAGATGGTAGTGCAAGATTTGCTAGCGAAGTTTCACCTGTTCCTATCATTAACGCAGGTGACGGTGCCAATCAACATCCAACCCAGTGTCTTCTTGATTTGTATTCTATCAGAAAAACACAGGGAACACTGGAAAATATTCAGATCGCGCTGGTAGGAGATTTAAAATATGGTCGGACTGTTCATTCGCTGGTACAAGCACTTAGTAAGTTTAACGCCACTTTCCACTTAGTTTCGCCTGAAATACTCAAACTTCCGAGTGCTGTTAAAAAATGGATTAAAGATGCCGGTTTGGAATATTATCAGTATACAGAACTGGCTGATGTCATTCCATTTGCAGACATTCTTTACATGACCCGTATCCAGGGAGAACGTTTCCCCGACCCAATAGAATACGAGCAGGTAAAGAATTCTTATGTTCTCGAAAACAAAATGCTCGATAAATCAAAAGACAACCTCAGGGTGTTGCACCCACTACCTCGTGTTAACGAAATCCATGAAAATGTGGATAGTAATCCAAAAGCCTACTATTTCCAACAAGCTCAAAACGGAGTTTATGTAAGACAAGCCTTGATTGCAGCCATTTTAGGTTTAAAAGAATAATAAGCTAAACAAACTTTCATTTATTAGCCAATCATTAAACAGAACAAACCATGTCAGATAAAAGAACAGAATTAAAGGTATCGGCCATACGTAGGGGAACGGTAATCGATCATATCCGGTCAGAAAGTACTTTCAGGGTTTTTCAGATCCTTAATCTGGAGGATGTCAAAGACCAGGTCTATCTGGGAACCAATTTAGAAAGCAAAAAGCTTGGCAAAAAAGGTATTATAAAAATTAGCGGGAAATCCTTCGTGTCTTCAGAAATCAATAAGATTGCACTTGTTGCCCCGGAAGCTACTTTAATTGAAATTGAAGAATATGAAATTGTTAAAAAAGAGAAGATTGTTCCACCCGATACCATTACCAAAATTGTGAAGTGCGTAAACCCAAAATGTGTGACAAACAACCAAAATGTAGAAACCAAATTCAACATCGTTACCGATTATCATGGTCAGATGAAACTGGTATGTCACTACTGTGAAAAAAGTATGACACAGAAAGACATTTTTTTCATTTAAAATCCACAACTTTGTAGGGACTTTTTACAAAGTCTGAAACATCTTATTTTTAACAGTGAAAATACACCGACTCAAACGACGGATTGAGGAAGGCGAGGGTTTGCATCTGGATTTTAAGTTTGAAATTTCAGATGCACCCAAAATCGCCAGGTCATTGGTAGCCTTTGCCAATACCGATGGAGGCTCTTTGCTTGTCGGAGTGAAAGACAATGGTGTACTACGCGGAATTATTTCTGAAGAGGAATATTATATAGTTGAAATGGCAGCAAGTCGTTATTGCAAACCGGAAGTAAACTTTAATACCAAAGAGTGGGATGTTAAGGGGATAAAAATTCTCGAGATTGTAATCCCAAAAGGAGATAAAATTCCATATAAAGCTCCAGATAAAAAAGGTAATTTCAAAGCATTTATTCGTGTAGCTGACGAAAATATCCTGGCAAGCAGTGTGCAAATGAAAGTCTGGATAAAAGAAAAAAGTGATAAAATCATACAGTTTTTAGGAACTGAAGCAGAATATATTTTATTAGGATTACTAAAAGAAAACAAAACAATATCACTCAAACAATTTCAAGAGAAAGCACAAATCACAAAATTTAAAGCAGAAAAAATCCTTTCTGATTTTATTATACTGGGATTAGCTGAGATAGAAAACCGAGCCGACGATAGTTATTTCCATCCTAAATCCTGACTTCCAAGTCGCTTGGCGAAAAATATTCACTCCTAAAAAGTCTTGATGAAACAGCATGGCTTGATGCATTAGTTTTCCTACGCTAAAATTCTTGAGAATAAAAACAAAAAAGCTCCAGTTAAAAAACTGGAGCTTTAATTAAGTTTGGCGACGGCCTACTTTCCCACTTAGTGTAGCAGTATCATCGGCGCTGGCAGGCTTAACTTCTCTGTTCGGAATGGGAAGAGGTGGTCCTTGCC
>JACZJI010000128.1 GCA_014860665.1 Bacteroidales bacterium
CGAATGGGTCAACATCGAGGCGTGGGGGCGGCTCGGCGAGGTCTGTCAGGAATACCTGAAGAAGGGCAGTTTGATCTTCGTGGAAGGCCGCTTGAAGACCGACAAGTACGAAGCCAATGGCGAAACAAAGTACTTCACGAAAGTCGTTACACAATTGGTCCAGTTTCTGTCTGACAACCGAGCTAGTGCTGCCCTAGGTGAACAGGCCAACCTAGTCGAAGAAAAAGATTATGAATTGGCCGATGCCGCAGAGTTTGACGTAAAGTAGTTTAGTCTGGTAGGTTTTCTACCCCGACAAACTGAAAATTCAATCTAAACCAATGGGCTGTGAGGAGTTTCTTGCAGCCCATTGGTCTTTTTAGGGGGAACGTTCGCGTCTATAAAGTTTGCCCACCTTATACGAGCTAGCTTGACATATTCGCTTTCCCTTTCAACGCCAATAAAATTGCGACCGAGCTTTATACATGCTGTACCAGTTGTACCTGATCCGTTGAAGGGGTCAAGAACTGTATCGCCTTCGTTTGTGGAAAATAGAATGCACCGTGCGGCGAGATTTACAGGCATTTGGGTAGGATGGGCCTTTTTGTTTGTGCCGGGCCTTAGAATTGCTTCTGGATGCCTTACTGAGCCTGCATAAACGAAAGGAATGTCATCCCAATAGTCCAAGAGTTGACCTTGGGGTTTCGTCTTATATCCACCCCAACGAAGTTGCGTGATTTTGCGCCTTTGGGCATAAGTATTGAATCTAAACTCTTTTGTCTTGCCAAATACGACAATCGGCTGAGTTGAGGGCCAAAAACCACGCTTACTGTGACATGCAGAGACATTTCGCCATTCAACTTTATTGACAAAAACGCCGTGCTTTTCCATCTCACAACCCATCTTGAAAACGTGACGGGCGATTGTCATCAAATAAAATGTACCTGTCGGCTTTAAAAGTCTAAAACCTTCGGCAATCCAGCGGGCGCACCACTCATAATAGTCGGCGCGGTTATCGCTACCAGCTTTACCTCCATATTTTTTTCCAACGTTAAAAGGCGGGTCAGCAAAAATCATGTCCACGCTTTCGGCTGGTAAAGTCTGCATGACTTCGAGACAATCCCCCTCATGTAAAGTTTCGCTCATAGTTCGTTCTGAAGTGTTACGAATATTTGCTTTTGGTTTCCAACCTTTCGATTAGAAGTAAAGCAATCATCATTGTGTTTACTTGACTGTCCTCAATACTTCCTGTTTTAAAAGGGTCGTCTTTCTGCACAGTCTTCAATCTTTCCAAAGTCTTAGAAAATTCCTGATCGTTTTTTACCCATCCGTAGAGAGTTTTTTTATTTACCCCAAGTTTTCGCGCAATGCCTTCAACCGTAGGAGCTTCTAAATCATCAGGTAATCCCTCCTTTAGATGTTCATTCAACTCCTGAATTATTTGTGGAGTGACTTTTTTTGGCTCTTCTTCGTCATTCCTTCCATCAAAGATTACATGTGTTAGTTCGTCATCTTTTACATATTCAGTGCCGCAGGCTTTACAGATTGCTCCCGGCCAGTCTTTCTTGCCAACTCTCACACGCTCTCTACAACCACAGGTATATTTGCTAAGAGTTGACTTGCCTTTTTCCTTCTCAGGCCTAAACCAATCCTTCTTATTAGGTTTTCCGCCTTCTTCTCTTGGAACATCCTTCGGGCGTTCGATGCCCATTTCTTCCATGAGTTGAGCAAATACCCCGTCTGCAACTTGGGTATGACAGCCAATATGTGGCATTGGATGCAGCCCTAGGGATTCACATTTATCCGTAAATTCCTTGTTATGTGTGGAATGACCTGGCTTGACAGGATGTTCTCCAAAGTTTTGTTGCCATAGATGAACCTGCTCATGAAGTAGTGTTTCAAGCTGCGCCCATTTACCCCACGCCCATACTCTTTTGCCGTCTTCACGCTTGTAGTGAGCCGTATTGAAGGTTATTTCATCCAGTAACCCTTGCGGGTTCCTATGAACGGTATAGGCGGCTAGGGTCTTTTTATTCCGTAAATCGTCAAACGAAATGACGGGATCAGGAAGCCTTCCACGGTCAGTAAGCAGAATGGGATCTAAAAATCTATCCTTGAACAAAACCGCCATCCCATACAAGTTTTGGGCGTCTTCGGAGTACTCCCAATCGTGGGAGTTCTCGGCATTTCTCTTGATAGCTGGCTTTGGATCAAAGTCATCAATTGGTATTCCCTCTTTGCTCATATTATCTACCTCATCTTTCCTCCCAAGTTTCCTGCCCTATTCTTCTTTCGATAAAAACTATATCTTTCTCTAGTAAAACGGCATGATGTTTGTGGCAGACAAAAACTACTTCACCTTCGTTTGTTACAACGTCCCACGTTGCCAGTGCTCTTGGACCGCAGAAGTCGCAGGTGATCTTGATTTCTTTAGTTTGTTCTTCGACATCACTTACTAATCCGTCACTACCCATTATTTTTTCCAATTCATCCAAACACTTTAGATATTCTACCTGGCCTAATAGTTCTCTCATACGTAATAAATTCAAGAACTTTAGTGGTGCGGGTAACATTGAAACTGACGTACGAAGTCACCGTAGTTACCGCTTCGTTCAGGTGGTTGCCTCGGTCTATAGCCCTCAACAACTCTACTTCGTGGTTATGCTTGTCGCACCCTAAAATCCTCCAATCTATCTATTCCCTTTTTATTCGTGGTCTTTTATTTTTTCTATTTCTACCAAACACTTTAAATAATCCACCCGATCTAATAGTTGTCGGCGTTCTACAACATCTTCCCAAGTCTCCACTTCCACGAATTCCTCTATTGGTTCTTCCCTCGGATATTCAATACTGTAGCTCTGTGCCAAACCACGTATTGCTTGGTCAAGAAGAACAGTCATCGGTTTTCCCGTAACCTGTTTGATGCTGTAAAGCGCTCTTATTCTTGAACTGTGTATTTTTGGCTGGTATAAAGATTCATCATCTTTTCTGTCTATTCTGTTGTCCATTTTTCTTGTGTTTTAAAAACTACGATGACGCTAGGAAACGGCGCAGGATTTTTCTGATCATCAAACTTCAGCCTGCCTCTTATGAATCTAATTTCAGTGGCTTGCATGATGTAATCGTGCCACCATTTGGTATCCGTTCTACTTGGTAAAAGAAAAACCACAGTTTTTCCCTTTAGATACTCCTCAAAACCCTTTTTGATCCATTTTCCAATCTCTCTCCCGTAAGGAGGATTAACAAAATTTATTTGTCCCCATTCACTTTCCAAACCGTTAATATTGGGTCTGGTGGGGCACGGATCGTAATCAAAACTAAATTCAGCGTGTAGGCCTTGATATAAAGCTCTCGGTGTTTTCCAATCTCCTCTTCGACTTGTAAAAAGCCCCCTGTTTACTCTTGTCATTTTCCATGTTTATACGGGTATTCTTCGGGAACGACCTTTATCCAAATTAGCACTTCAAAAAATAATTTTCAAGCACCAAATTTCGGGTTATGTTCGGATATTGTTGATTAGTGAATTACTAATAAAAGGTACTTGACTGGCGCGCCTTTTTGGGATTTTGGCACGCCCGTCAAGTGCTATTTGTACGCTTACGCGAGGGACACACCTGACATTATTGGCAGACTAAATAATCATCGTTGTAGCTGTTCGGATAATCTTCCTATGGGGAGCAAATAGCACACCTCTTTCGCTCGTCAAGGGTCTTCGATGAACTCGCTAACGTTTCGCCCGTGACTTCACTTAATCGGTGTGCAGGTAAAACAGGTATTGAAGCAAGACTTCAAATTTAAAAAGAAGTCAAAAAGAGAAAGGGGGTGGGAAAAATGCAGCTAATGACAAATGAATTACACAGGCGATTTAGGGAGATTGGCTCGCAGGAAAACGACAAGGACCCGATTGTGATTGTTAAGTACTTTAATCCTTCAGGAGCAGGTACTTGGTATGCCACCGAATATGACGAAACGACGAAAATTTTTTTTGGCTATGTCAGCATATTCGGAGATTGGAACGACGAGTGGGGATATTTCAGCCTAGAAGAATTGGAGAATGTCAGAGGAGCTTTGGGTTTGGGAATTGAGAGAGATATGTATTGTGGCGAAAAAAGAATGAGCCATTTTTGTCCCAAAGCAGTTTCTTGAGCCTAGATTGTGGGTTCGAGAGGTCTCAAACCCACAAATGTATGTTTAAAAAACTACTAGGAAAGGGGGTGAAAAACAAATGGAACCAAATCTACAAACAAACGGGGTCAGCAACAACAACTTGGATTTAACGAGAAAGAGCCGATCCATAAGGACCGACTCTCCTCCCCAAATGCATCATAGCATATT
>JACZJI010000129.1 GCA_014860665.1 Bacteroidales bacterium
TCCTATTACTTAATATCACAATTAAAATAAATCAGGTTTATTTTTTATTATCTGGTAATTTAAATTAACAAATATGCCAACCGTTTACCTGAGATGACCCAATAATAATTTCTCAGCACCAATTTTCTTTTCATTTATAAATATTTGATTTACAACATTTATTCCAAGAAATCAGAAATTATTTTTCCACTTTTAAAAAAATCCCCTGTAAATGAATTAATTTTGACATACAATTTACTAATAATTAACAAATTAATTATTATAAATATCTTATGAAACCAAACTAATCTCGCTAAGACATGAAATCAATTATTGTACTTCTTGCAATGAACTTTATGATGATGTCAACTGTTCTTGGCCAAAAAAGTGAACTAATTCTCACCAACAAAAAAACTCATCAAATTAAAACTCTCAAACAGGGAAAAAGAATCAAGATTTTAAAGACTAACGGTGAAAAAATCAAAGGAAAGCTAATCATTATTAATGACTCATTAGTGTCAATAAATGAAACTACCTTTTCTCTGTCTGAGATTGAAAAAATCAGAATTAAAACTCTATTTTCTAAAATAGCCGGAGGCACTGTTACTGCCGGAGGTACCGGGTTTATGACCTTAGGGTCATTGTTGATTGCGCAAACAAGTCCAATGGGGGGATATGGCAGTTTCTTTGGTGTAGCATTAGGAATTCCTACAATTTCAGTTGGGATTTTAATTGCAGGCGCAGGAATAGCAATTCTGGCTTCAGGAAAAAATTTTAAAAAGGCAAAATGGGACTACAACATCCGTTTTAATGAACCATAAAATAATCTCGTAAAGTCTGAATTTTGTAACTCTTTAATTATCGGGATTGAATTTTCTCAATAAGGGTATCCAACCTTTGATCTAAGACAGCATAATCGTTTTGCACGTCCAGCCCGCTGTATTTATTAACTTCCTGGAACGCTTTTTCCAGGCTAAAATCCTTTTGGGAAACACTATAAAACAGGCCCTTTTTCTTTAGCTCTTTGGCAAGATATTCCTGCTCCGGTTGTCCCGGTGTCGGAATAAAAACAGCTTTTTTCCCCAGGGCTGCCAAATCCATGATGGTAGTATAACCTGAGCGACTAATGACCAAATCAGCAGAACGAATGAGTGCTACCATTTCTTCATCATCAGAATGAGAACGGATTTTGACATTTCCTTTTTTGACGACTGAACTCTCTCCGGGCCTTCCTGAAAGGATGGTTGTTTTATAGTCAGTTTTTTCAGCCTGTTCAATAAACATATCCTCAAGTATACTACGCTGCGGTTCAGGTCCTGACATAATGCAAAGCACATCTGGTTTGTCTTTAGATAGAGGAATTTCTCTAAGACTTTGAAACCGGCTCATCGGGCCGATATACAGAACCATTTTTAAAGGAAGTTTTTTTACATGCGAGAGCTCACCTGAAAGGTTCGGCTCTCCCTGAAAATCCGGCACCCAAACTTCATTATGTTTTACAATAAAACTGTAAAGGACTTTCTGAATGGCTGGTCTTACCGAACTCAATATACCCTGTGTAAGAATTTTCAGCTGATGCGTCATAAAAATAGTAGGAATACGATCGGACCAAAGCTCATAGCGATTATCCGAAATCACAGCATCAATTCCCATATCATCAATGATCTGCTCAAGCAAAGCATGTGCTTTTCTCGATTCGATGAGCATTTGAGGAATATCAGCAGTCACTTTCAATGCAAGGGACCCTTTTTTTTGATATAAAGGCTTATAGCCCGGAATTTTAACTGATTCACACTGAGGGAAACGCCGGCGCAGAAATTCCAACGGTTTATTATCTGCTCCCAGAATAACCCTGACATTTCTCTCCAGTAAACGATCAATGATTGGAACTACCCGGGTTGCATGACCCAGCCCCCAATCCATAGGGCAGACTAAAATTGTAGGTTGTTTACTCATAGCATTCACAAAATTAATCTTTTAAAAAGTGTAAGCGTTAGGGAATCGTTAATTTTATGTGCTAGATTGTTAAATAAAAATAACAAACACACAGCTATCGAAGATTAGCTGAAAAATAGATTGTAAAATTCAAGCTTAAGGATTTTATTTTCTGGAATGGGACTTAACCGGGAGTGTAAAATGAAATACTGAGCCTTTTCCCTCTTCACTTTCAGCCCAGATTTTACCACCATGCTTTTTGATAAATTCATCGCATAGCGACAACCCCAATCCGGTGCTGGGTTCTCCATCCGTTCCAGGCCTGCTGGTATTTGCATTTAAGACAAACAGGTTTTTCAATATTTCCCTATTCATCCCCACTCCGTTGTCTTCAATTTGCACCTCAACAAAATTATCTTTTGTAGCAGCACGGAGGAATATTTTTCCTCCCTTTTTGGTGAACTTCAAAGCATTTGATAAAAGATTTCGGATAACACTCTGAATCATATTTTCATCAGCAAATACATTTATTTGTGATGAAATTGAATTATTCACTTCTATTTTCTTTGCATTGGCAGGCTCGTCGATGGATTGTTCTATCACCGCTTCGACCAATTGAAGTAATGAAATAGCCTGAGGTTTATAAGAAATTAATCCCTGCTGCATGTTTGCCCATGACAGAAGGTTCTCCAGGAGTTGAAATAAATTGTTCGCTGATTTATTCATTATCCGCGTCATCTCTTCAATTTCTTCCATTGACAAGCCATGAAGATTTTCATCCATAATCTGTGTAAGTCCTAAAAAGCTGGTGAGAGGATTCCGTAAATCGTGAGCAATAATTGAAAAGAATTTATCTTTTTCTCCATTAATTTTTTTGAGTTGCTCATTTGCAGATTGAATTTCAGCTTCAGCTTTTTTTCTGTCAGTCATATCGTGTCCAATCCCCAAAACACCAATGAATTTTCCGTTGGAGCTGAACACAGGAGACTTTATGGTTTCAACATAGGCTTTAGTTCCTTCATTATCCAAGACTGTCCATTCTTCATTAAATATTGCTTTGCCTGCGATTATAACTTTCTCATCCTGATTCTGAAATTTTTCAGCTCTTTGTCTTTCTAACAGATCAAAATCCGTTTTTCCGATAATCTCTGCTTCCGACCTGTGCATGTACCTCTCAAAAGACTCATTGCAAGCAAGATAAACACCATTTGTATCTTTAAGCCAAACCAAATCCGGAATTGTATTTAGCAATGAACGGAGTTGAGCCTCACTTTTATTGAGCTGTTCTTCGGCTTGTTTTCTCAAAGAAATGTCAATACCAACGCCCATAATGTATTGCTTATCTTTTAAAGTAAGTTTTACTCCGGTCAGGATACAAGGAATCAACCTGCCATCTTTGGCAATAACATACTGGTCCATTCTTTTATATCCTTCCTCAATAACTTCCTTCATGACATTCAACACATTTTGCCTTATCTCAGGAAGAAACCATTCCGTCACATGCCTGTCATTAATTTCTTCTCCAGTAAAACCAAGTAACTTTTCATGATATTTATTCCATCTTGTCAAACGTAATTCAGGATAAGTAAAAAGATAAAAAATACCCGGAAGGCTCTGCAATACTGCTTCTGAGAAATTCCGCTCATCTTTAAGAGCCTCTTCTTGAAGCTTACGAATACTTATATCACGAATGGTGGCAGTGTAAAATCGACCGGAACTTATTTCCCATTCCGACAAGGATAATTCAGCAGGAAATTCGGTCTTATTCTTTCGCATTCCTCTAACTTCGATTGTCTTACCGATAATAGAATGTTTGCTTTCTTTAACTGAATCGTCGAACCCATTTTGATGTCTTTTCAGGTAGTCTTGAGGAATTATATTCGATAATTTCTTGCTTATCATCTCATCCTCTTTGTAACCAAATATTTTACTGGCACCAGGATTCCATCCAACTATTTTACCTTTTGTGTCTAACGTAATAATGGCATCTGAAGCAGATTGTGTTATGGCGCGATATTGTTCCTCACGGTCAAGGATAATCTTCTTGCTTGCCAATTCCTTTTTCATTTTGATGATGGACTTCACTTCAATAGCGGTATGAATAATCCTCTCAAGCTTACCATCCCTATCAAAAACAGGACTGCAATCTACAACTGCATTTTCTTTAAGTGATTCAATTTCTACTACCTGAGAAGTATGGTGACCAGATTCTATAAGAGCTTTCATAGGACAACCGACAGTCGGATTCCTTTTTCCATGAAACAGCTCATAACATTTTCTGCCCACCAGTTGATCCTTCGTCATACCAAAGGCTTTACATGCCGCTTTGTTAGCATCAAGTAAAACATAGTCAGAAGAATGAATCGTTACCGGAGACCCATAATTATCGAAAGCCAAACGCCAGGATTCAACCTCCTTTTCTAAAGTGTTTTTCTTCTCGTAATAATTTGTTGCCCATAAGCTAACCAATAAATTATCGTGCTCGGCAATGGACTGAATATTGACATGAACCGAAAGTTCATTCCCATCTTTAGTGCGGAGAATCACACCATCATAATCTCTTGGTTCGCCGGAAACAGGATTGAACAGATCCGATAAAAATTTCCCGATAAGTTCCGGTCCCGGCCACTGTGAGAGCACAGTAGCTTTTTCGTTGACATGAATTATTTTAAGATCATTTTTGTCAACTATAACCGATGGAACGGCACTGTATTTTATCAAATCCCTAATCGACATTGTATCAAATCCCGATTTTACTTCTCATTATGAATCTCTTCGTTTCTCTTTCTTTGAGAGCAACCTATGCAATAAAAGTAATTTAATTTGCCTCGAAATGCAATAATTAAATATTTTTTTCTCAGCAAAGCCTCATTGCAAAAGGGAAGTCCGTAATAATCAAGCAAAATACTTTTTCATCATTTCTTGTATAATTTCTATTTTAACAGGCTTTGAAAGGTAATCGTTGCACCCGGCTTCCAGCGATTTCTCCCGATCTCCGGATAATGCAAAAGCAGTTTGCGCTATAATGACAACTTCTTTGTTGAATTTACGAATCTCTTTAGTGGCCTCGTACCCATCCAAATCCGGCATCTTAATATCCATAAACACCAAATCAATATCAGAATTTTTTCGGCAAGTCTCCACGGCTTCTATGCCACCGCGGCTTAGTAATATATTTTTCGCGTAGGGTTTAATAATCCTACTTAAAAGTTCTCCCGAAACCTCATCGTCTTCTACAACTAAAATGTTAAGCTTTCCTTTAAAATTCTCAGTCTCCTTCATTTGATCGATATCATTAAGTTTTGCATTGTTTAAAATGTTGTATGGAATTGTAAAGTAAAACGTCGATCCCTTCTCTTGATTATTTTCAGAAGCTTTTCCCGAATCTGATAGATCATCTATTTCACTTTCCATCCATATTTTTCCTCCCAGCATTTCCACATACGCCTTAGTAATAGCTAGTCCCAATCCTGAGCCTTCATAATTTCTGGTCAAAGATGTACTTCCCTGGATAAATCTGTTAAATACAGATTCTTGTTGATCCTTTGAAATACCCGAACCCGTATCCCTCACATAAAATTTAAGAGCTTCACCTTTTCTCGAATATCCTAGTTCAATATATCCCTTACGGGTAAACTTGAGAGCATTTTTAACCAGATTAGTGAGTATTCCGTAAAACTTCTCGCGATCCGTATTAATATACGATTCGTTATCAGGTAATCCCATATTTAAACGTAACTCCAACTCTTTTAGTGCTGCCTCTGGCTTAAAAAAGTTATAGACAAATTCCATCTGCTCATTAACATTAGTTTCAGAGATAGATACGGTCATTTGCCCTGCCTCTATTTTTGAAATATCAATAATGTCATTTACAGTACTTAACATCCGCTCACCACTCTTTTCGATAATATCCAGATACTTCTCTTTCTCCTCAATTGTAAGTTTGGGTGTTTTCAGTAATTGGGTAAATCCCAGAATACCATTCATAGGAGTTCTGATTTCGTGACTCATATTGGCAAGAAAAGCCGATTTAAGCCGTTCGGATTCTTCTGCTTTCTCTTTGGCTTCAATCAATTCCCTTTCTATTTTTTTTCTTTCGGTGATGTCTCGAACTACCGCAACAATATATTCACGATCGAATTCGACAATCTTCAGGTTTACTTCTACAGGAAAAACAGAACCATCCTTCCTTTGATGCGTTCCTTCCCACCTAAGTTTACCATTCTCTCTAAGATCCTGCCGCATGTCCAAAGTCGTTTGAGGATCAACAGTTGGATCAATATCTGCAATGGTAAGTTTTAAAAACTCCTCCCGGGTATAGCCAAGATCCACACAGCCTTTTTCATTTACATCAATGAACCTGCCGTTTTTGGGATTAATTACTTCGATAGCATCAGAAGCTCCATCAATCAGGATACGGAAAAGTTTAAGGGATTCTTCTGCTTTCTTTTGCGCTGTTACATCCTGCATTGTTCCAAGAAAACGGATTGCTTTGCCGTCTTTGTCAAAGATCAACTCACCGGTTGACCATATATATAACTCTTCCTGGTTTGGCGGGACCATCCTATATCGTACATCCAGCTTAGACCTATCATCTCGCGCATCAAACACGTTTTTCATCACATAATTAATGTCATCAGGATGAATTAACCTTGCTATTTCTTCAAACTTAAATTGATTTTTTACATGATCAAACCCCAAAAGCTCACTTCCACCAAGAGATATTTCAACCATGTCGGTCTTCAGATTCCAATCCAGGAAAAACATTTTTCCGATACGTTGAGCCTGCTTTAGTCGATGATCGTCAAACAGTAATTTTTCCTCAGCACGTTTTTTCTCCGTAAAATCGATAGCTGTACCAATACCTGCCATTTTACCCTTCCATTTGATGCTGCCAGCAGAAAGAGAAGCCCATCTTTCGTCTCCATTTTTTGCAAGAACTTTAAATTCATACTGTCTGGGGACTTCTTCGCCCTGCTGCCTGGAAAGACCATATTTGCGCACCATTTCTCTGTAATCAGGATGAGCGACTTCCCAAAAATCCATTTTATAAAGCTCTTCAGCACCATATCCGAAAATCTTTAACCCAGCTTTATTAGCGTAAACAATTTTGGCATCCTGAATAATAATGATCCCAGCGGAAGTAGATTCTGCCAGATTCCGGAAAAGCTCTTCGTTTTCGGTAAGTTCTTTTGTAGTATTCTGAATTTTTTCAACTGCATGATTAAATGCTCTTACCACATCCCCCACTTCATTCTTTGCACTGTATTGAATTTTCTCATACTTTCCTTCACTCAGCAGCTTATTAGCCAGAACAAGTAATTTTAAAGGTCTGGTAAAAAAATGAGAATCTATGACGGCTAGACTTCCTACCAACAAAACCAAAAGAAAAAAGATATAAAGAAGATCCGAAAAAATTTTCTGAATGGGAGTTACAATGTCTACATAGGGTTCTTTTACAACCAGAATCCAATCAGGAACTTTATTTACGATCTTATGATTTATTTTTACATACCCCAAAATAATTTTTTGCCCATCAGATGCTCTGAGGATATTATATCCGGATACGTTTTTTCCAATTATTCGTTTTATTCCATTTATGCCGGTATCTGCAAAAGATTCCTGAAATTTCAATTGTTTGTTTGAAGAAATTAGCGCCTGTTCCCCTCCATTCAACAAAAAAACCTCACATCGATCCCCCATGGTTTTTGCTAAAAAATTTATATGGTTGGCTATCAGTCCAACATCAAAAAAAGCCGAAAGAACGCCTGTCTCTCTCCCGCTCTTATTATAAACAGGGACAAACATCTGAAGTGTCAACGAATCTCCGGTAATTTTATACAAACCTGGGCTTTCCACTATAGGAGTAATTGTCAGCATTCCGTTGTTGTTTTTTAATACCTCTTTAAATTCTTCATTTAATACGGGAACCAGATTCATTAAATTTTTGCCGATGAGTCTATTTTCTGAGCTTGCCAATATTTTTCCATCTAATCCTGTATATGAAATGGATTTAAACTCCATTATAAGAGACTTAAAAGCTTTCAGATCTGATGAAAGTAAATCTTTATTCTTATCAAAAAGAGCTATATTGGCAGCAATACTTTGTAACTGATTCCCCGATGACATAAAATGTTCATCTAAGTTTGCAGCGGACAGATTCAAATGCGACGTCATATTTTTGAATGCTCTTTTCTCCAAATCATTTTTCAAGACAGAATAGATAAGGAACATAAAAGTCAAACCGATTGTCGAAGCTACCAACGCAGTGTTGATTAAAATTCTGGATCTGATTTTCATATCTCAATTGATTTCAGTTTAAATCCTATTGGACCTTTGTTAAACCCAGGAACACTTAATTTTTATAAAACAAAACTACCGTTATGAGATTTTTCTTTTAGGGTGATCTTAATATGTTGATATAAATATATAAAGAAAGTCACACAATAGACCGCAACTTTTTTCTTTTTACATATCACTTGATGAATGAATAATTGGCCCTCAAATATCTATTAATTTTTCCCAGAATGAGAAACAAATTTCCATTTTCGAAATATGCATACTTAATTAATAATTAAAAAATGTTCTGATTTACGCACATAAATCTTGAAAATTCCTTTAGATTTAATCCTTTATCTTTGTGTGTAAGTTAATTTCTCATGAAAATTTTAGTAATTGAGGACGAATTGGGTTTATTGGAAACTATAACCTCTTTCTTGAAAGAGGAAGGCTTCGTATGTGAAAAAGCTGCCAGTTATTTTGTTGCAGAGGACAAACTCGCAGCTTTTGTTTACGATATTGTAGTAATTGACATTAACTTGCCTGATGGAAGCGGACTCAGTTTGCTGGAAAAAATAAAAAAGCAACATCCCGAAACGGGAACTTTGATTGTTTCCGCTAAAAATTCATTAGACGATAAAATCAAAGGACTCGATTTAGGTGCTGATGATTACATAACAAAACCTTTCCATCTTTCAGAACTTAATTCAAGGATCAGAGCAGTGCTAAGGAGGCGCAAATTTCAAGGAAGTCAGGTATTAGATTTCCAGGAGATAAGATTATTTCCTGAAGAAAGAGCAGTTTACATTAATGACAATCTCTTAAATCTGACATCAAAAGAATATGAACTTTTATTGTTCTTTATCACTAACAAAGAAAGAGTACATACCAGGCAATCTATAGCTGAACACCTTTGGGGCGATTACATGGACACTGCTGACCGTTTTGATTTTGTTTACACACATTTGAACAACCTAAGAAAAAAAATAAAAAGCGCGGGGGGCAGCGATTACATCAGTAGTGTTTACGGCATTGGTTACAAATTTAGCAGTCAATGAAACTTCTTAAGAAAATAAACCGCTATTATATTCTTAGTTCTATCATTGTTTTCGCGTTCGGATTACTGGCTTTGTATATTACCATCAACAGCATTGCCGCTTCTGATGCTACCGAAGGTCTTGAAGCAAGCGCAAACAGGATTGTGACGCAGATTGAAAAAGAAAAACCGGTTTCCAACCTCTACCCTATTATTGAAATAAACTCCGACAACGAAATTAGAACTACTGTCCTTAAAGACACTTCTATTTACGATCCTGTCGTAGGAGAAACTGAATTATTTAAGGAGCTAAATATATGGAAAAGTATTCACGGGAAAATTTATCACATCACTGTTCGTGCCCTTACTGTTGAAAAAACTGATGTGGTCATGAGTGTCTTTCTGGCCACAGCCGTCCTGTTGTTGTTACTGGTCACCGTTTTGTATTTCATAAACAAAAAAACAGCTTCTGCTATCTGGAAACCTTTTTACATCAATTTGGAAAAGCTTAAATCCTTTTCATTGCAAGACAAGGAAAGATTCTCGCTGAACGAAACTCCTATTGCTGAATTTAATGAACTCAATCAAAGTATCAACAAGCTTACCGACAAGGTTAAATCTGATTATAACAGTCTGAAAGAATTTACTGAAAATGCTTCGCACGAACTGCAAACTCCTTTGGCGGTGATACAGGCAAAAACCGAAAACATGCTGAATAGCGAAAACCTGACTAAAGAACAAGTTACCACGCTCAATTCAGTTCTGGAAAGCATTTCAAAACTGGAAAAACTGAATAGCACTCTGTTATTGATGACAAAAATTGAAAATGAGCAGTTCTCGGGACAGGAAACCATTTCTTTTATGAATCTCATCCGTGAAAATCTGGATTCCATGAAAGAACTTTTCGAAATGCGTGGAATTAAACCCACATTAAATCTAAAAGAGGATTTTACTTTTAATATGAATGCTTCCCTGGCCCAAATCATGGTAATTAACTTATTGAAAAATGCTTTGGTTCATACTGATGAAAAAGGCGATGTGGAGATTGAAATAACAAAAAACCAGGTCGTTTTTTCCAATTTTGGGAAAGAGATCCTGAAAAACAGCGATAAAATCTTCGAACGCTTTTATAAAGAAACCGCAAACAAGAAATCCACAGGACTGGGACTTTCATTAGTCAGTAAAATCTGTGAAGTAAGTAAGTTAGAAATTAGTTATTCATTTTCAGCCAGCAGACATTGTTTCTCTATAAGTAAGAAATGAATCATCGCATACACTGAAAACCAATTAATAAATCACTTGAAACACATATAAAATTGAGAAGATTCCGTTATTTAGAATTTAATTTAAGAAATATTTTGTTTGATGTAATTCAGTGTTAATTACTTTTGCGCCGATCAGTGTGAAATTGCCAACTAAGCAGTTTAAAATTTCAAAAAAGACTACTTTGGCAGGCAATTTGCAGGCAAATACAACTTTTTGTTTACAAAATAGTATATATTTGAATCTTTTAGCACTGATTCAACTATCAGCAGGTAAAAGGGATAAAGGAGATAAAACATGATTCAAGAAATAAACCCGCAATATCAGGCGGACCCAAGCTTCTTGCACAATCCTGACGGTGACAAACTGCCTTTTGTCACAAAGTGGAATCAATTGGAAGCTTATATTGAAAGAGCTCTTTCTAATAAAAATAAAACATTAAACGCTATTGACATTTTGCTGCAGGTGAGCCGAATGCTGGCAAACCACAGCGAGCTCCATTATACCAATTATAATGGGGACCAGGAAGAGCTGAAAAAGATATACGACGAAGATTTACAAAAACGAATTGATTTTGCCAGCGAAAAAATCGGTGTCAATTTCGAACAGGGACAACAACAAAATATCTACCGGCAGGACATCAGCCGCGAATTTGTTGCACGCAGCTATGCAAGGAGGATGATTGATTTACACAATCCAAAAATCTATCCTCCCCAGAAGCTTAACTACAAAACGATTTATCATTTTATGTTTGAAGACTTCCTTTTGGGAATTACCAACCAAAACGGATTAAAATACTTACAGGCAAGCTATCAGGTGGCCTGATTGATGGTAGAGATTGAAGCAGATTGATAAGTTTGATGCTACGCTGATACTATTCATCCTCTACAATACCATCCATAATTTGATAGCATTCATCCACGAATGGATGTGCAGTTATATAATACACATGACTGTCAAGCTCTCTTAGGTAATCGGCCTCCAACTCCAGGATGTCATCCAAATAATGATCCGTCAACGCTTTTTTCATCAGACGATGAGTTTCGAATAAAAAACCATCGCGTTGTTGCTCCCATTCAAAATCTTCCCAGTGGATTTGCTCCAGGTATTCGTGGTCTTCTTCCGGATAATCTTTTTTTCTCTCATAAAGTTTCATTTCCGCTTCCTCCCTGGTTTCCGGCTTCGGCACAGGGTATTTATTTCCCACAGGTTTTCCTTTTTCACAATCATCCGACAGGGTATAGAGTAACTGGATCACTTCTTCGACAGCTTCCTCTGTTATTTCCTTAATTTTATCTATCGTAGCGCTGCGGCTCGACTGCCATTCGGGGTACCAGTGGTACACATGTTCCATTAAATCGGCGGTTAACTGCCTGGAATAAGGGCGAAATTTTCGTTCGCCCTCTTTTAGCGCTTCGTCGAATCGTCGCAGTGCGTCAAATGAATCTCCCTTTGCCATAAGCTGGGTTTTGTGTATTAAAAAATTATTTTTCCCTTAGTCTCTCTTTAATACCTGATGTGGCAGCAACCATCCCTGACAGGTTCTTTGAACCTGTCAGGGATAATATTTATTAATAATCCACCACCATCCGTGCTTTCAGGTAGCCGTTGTAGAAAGTAGCGTCGCGACGTTTAAAGATCTTCATCAGGTTGTTGAGCTGGTTGTCCAGCAGGTTGCTTGCCTCGATAAACAATTCATCGAGTGTTTGCGTGGCTACGCCTGATTTAATCTGATATTCGCGGGGCTGTCCGTTGAGTTCCAGAAAGCGGTCGTAGTCGGCTTGCAGGCCGGTAATCTGTTCAGCCGTCAACCCATAATCTGCAATAAGTACCTCCTGATTTTGCGTAGCCGAATCGATGATCAGTTTCACGCGGCGCAACATGTCGTCGTATTTCATTTTAAACAAGGCAGAAGCACTGTCGGCCATGGTTTGCGCCAGTGTTTCGTCGCCGTTCATCAGGGCATACACTTCCACAATATCGTTCAGAATATCGGCTTTTTCGCTGATGGTACGTTTCAGCTCAAGCTTAATTTTGCCAATGTTTACCTGTGCCTTCTGTTGTACTTCGGCAGCAGCATCAATT
The DNA here is from genome assembly GCA_014860665.1 of Bacteroidales bacterium. Lineage (GTDB taxonomy): Bacteria > Bacteroidota > Bacteroidia > Bacteroidales > F082 > Sulfidibacterium. Next base: position 12,578 of record JACZJI010000129.1, read on the forward strand.
GAATGGCTTACATCGTTCAGTTTGTTTTTTACTTCGCCGATTTTGGCAATACTTTGCCATTTAGCAGCATTGTTGTCGAGGAAAGACAGGGTAGCTTCTACCATGTGTTTCCGGTTCATTTGAGATTGATTCATAATTTAGATTTATAATTTTAAAAAATTGAGTTTCCCCTTTATTAATTACTACTTTGCCGTAATCGGCCCATTGAGTGGCTTATTCCGTTCATCCGGCAGCTTGTTCTTTCCATTGAGCAGATTATTCGATCCGTTGAGAGGTTTATTCCATGCATCAAGCACTTTATTCGGTCCATTGAGCAGGTTATTCCGTCCATTGAGTGGTTTATTCGGTTCATTGAGCGAGTTATTCTTTCCATTGAGTGGTTTATTCCAAGCATCGAGAGGCATATTCTTTCCATTGAGCGGTTATTTCGGTGTAAAAAGCAAGGGTTTGGTGATTACTTCGCCGCACAGTGGCACGACTTGCCGATGACCGTTGAGCCGGAATTTAATTTGAAACCGCATGACCCATGTGTATTGGGTTCTCAGAAAGAGATGATTCACTATATTAACTGTTGGTTTGGCGATTCAAACTTACAAATAATTTTCTTTTTCTGACAACATAAAATTTTCACATCTTCCAGTTATTCTTTTCTTACAATTTCCTTTAGATTCCGGTTCTACATTTGCTTCATTATTCATACAAAAATTATCACACATGAAGAAGAACGCATTTATCTTAGCTGCATTACTGATGACTTTCAGTTTTACCGCTTTCAGTCAGAGCCGTGTTCCGGCCGTAGTAAAAACCGCTTTCAGCAAGAAATTCCCTGCCGTGAAAAAAGCACATTGGGCTATGGAAGGGAAAACAGAATGGGAAGCCGAATTTAAGATGAACGGAAAAGACATGTCGGCCAATTTCGACATGCAGGGAAACTGGAAAGAAACCGAAACCACCTTAAAGGACACACGTCTTTCGACCCCGGTTATGGAAACATTGAGCAGCCAATTCCCCGGCTACACCGTAAATGATGTTTCATATACAGAAACACCAAAATACAGTGCCTATGAAATTGTGATTGAAAAGGGCAAAAGCAAGCTGGAAGTCACCATTGATAAGAAAGGCACCCTGATCGGGAAGGAAAGTGCTACTGATGAAAATGATTAAATTATTAAAGCGACTTAGATTGACTTTCGCTTTTTATTTAACATGTTTTAACCCAATTTGCCCGGTAAGGGTTTGTGTTTCTTATATCCACTGAACCAAAAAAACTATCTTTGTCTTGCCGTATTGTAAAGGCGACAGATATTCTGTTTCTTATCCAATGTATTTATTAATGAAAAAAAAAGCACCTTATTTCCCTGTAGGAGTAAGAAACATTTTAAAGAAGAAAACTGTTTGCACAGGATTTCTTCTTTTAATGTTATTTATGGCTGCCCCAATATTAAAGGGACAAAACTTTTTACAGGAATATGTCGACAGTGCAAGGGTGAATAGCCCGGCCGTTGTTCAGCTTAAAAGGCAAATTCAAATCCTGGAGCTGGAAAAGAAAAGCATAAAAGCAACCTACAAGGCTCCGAAGGGTTATCTGTCCTCGGAAGTGGATTTGACACCTTATTTTAATAACAATGGTGAACTTTTTACCTCAAATCCCTCTTCCCAGGCTTATGGTTATGATGTTGCAATTGCCAACGGCGGACTTTATTCAGCTTTGATGAATGTTGACGTGCCGTTGTTTGTAAATAAAACCACGGATAATGCCCTCAACTGGCAGGAACAGCAAATCAATGCACTGAAGATTCAATTGAAGAATTCAGATTTCACGTTGCAACAACAGGTTGCCGGTTTATTTTACGATGCATTAGGCGCCCAACTGGCCTATCATACGCAAAAGGAAACTGTAAAACTGGAAGCGCATGAGGTAAATTTACTGGAGGTCCTTACACGGAAAGGGCTCTATAAAATTGTGGATTTCGAATTGTTGAAAACCAATCTGTCTTCTGATTCCATCAAACTCAAAGATATGGCTATCGCCTATCGCCTGCAGTTAATGCAGTTGAAAAGTTCCTGCGGAATCTCAGATTCTTCTTTAAACGAACTTCAAATGGAAAATCTGCAGCTCTCATCGCCTGAGGAAAAAACTTCAGCGTTTCTGATGCCATATACAAACGACAGTCTGACCGCCATTGCCGAAAACCGGTTGTTCAACAATCGTTATGAGCCAAACGTGACCTTCTATTCCAACGCCGGATTAAATGCCGTTCAGTTGCCCGGAATTCAGCATAATTTAGGATTGGGTCTTGGGCTCAGACTTACCTATACATTGTTTGACGGAAGACAAAAGCAGGTGAACAAGGCACAGAGCCTAATCCGCATCGATCAGGCTTCGCAGCTTAAAGATCTAAAATCAAAAGATATTCAACTGAAGAGGGCGCAATTGCTCAAAGCCATTGCGGAAGCAAAAAAGAATCTGCAGGAACAGGGAAAACTGAAAGAACAATATCAAAATCTGATTTCCCTTTACAAAGCCGAAGTTCAGAAAGGCCAGGTGTCGGTTACAGCTTTCCTGATGGCACTGAGAAATTACAACGACATGAAATTGTCTTACGGGCTGCAGCAGATTAGCCTGAATAAGTTGATCAATCAATATAATTACTGGAATCATTAAGTTCACAGAACTATGTTCAAATTCAAAATTCGGAATCTGGTATGGGTGCTTGTCATTGTATTGACCACCACTGCCTGCAAACAGAACAATAACAGTGAATCGGACACCAAACTTCCACTTCCAACGGTTAAAGTGGGAAGTCCGGTTGTGCAGGACAAAATAGTTTATGAACATTTCAGGGCAGTAAGTCGCTATCTTCAGGATGTGAATTTCAGGTCACGTACCGAAGGAGTGGTTACCAAAGTTTTTACACGCCCGGGCGATGAAATCAGAGTCGGACAACCGTTGTTCATTATTAAACCTGTTGAGTTGACAGCCCTTGAAAAATCAGGTTCTCTATCCAAGGGAATGTATAGCAGCAGCGACACTATTTATTCCGACCAGAATGCACTCACCAACATGGTTTCGGTGCAGGAAGGCGATTACGTACAACCCGGCAGTCTGCTGGCATCCGCCTTCAAAAAAAATTCGCTTGTCGCGATGACTTACATTCCGTTTAACAAAGTTCCTTCCATAAAGAAAAACACGCCTTGTTCAGTAATTATTCCAGGGCAAAAGCCGGTAGACAGTTATTTCAAAAGGCCCTTGTTTATTGCAGATACAGTCACACAAACACAGCCTTTTATTGTGCCTTTGCCTTCGAACCTTCAGCTTTCAGCAGGCATGAACCTGCAGGTAAGCTTTAAAGAAAGAGAAATTCATCAGGGTATTTTTGTCCCGCGAGACGCTGTTCTCACAAATGAAGAAGAAACCAGTTTCTGGCTGATGAAAATGACAAATGACACAACGGCTGTGAAAGTTCCCGTCACCGTAGGTTTGCTGAGTGAAAAAAACGTTGAGATTCTTTCCGGCGCTGTTAAACCCGGCGACAGGATTGTTACACAAGGCGCTTACGGACTTCCGGATACGGCTTATGTGAAAATTGTAAAATAAGAGGAAATTACAATGAACAATTTTTATAACAAATTCAAAAGTCCTCTTTTTGTTTTGATGATCATTGTGGCACTGGCCGGCGTATATTCCTACCAGAATATGAAAACCGAGCTCTTTCCCAATGTTACCTTTCCGAAGATAAAAGTCATTGCCGACAACGGAGAACAGCCAGTGGGCAAAATGATGATTTCGGTAACCCGTCCGCTGGAAGAAGCCATCAAAAAGAGCGAAAATCTTACTTTGCTGAAGAGTATCACATCTCGCGGAAGCTGCGAAATATCTGCTTTTTATCACTGGAAATCCAACATCAATCTGGCACAGCAGCAGATTTCCGAACGCATTGCCGAAATAAGAAATGATCTGCCTCCCGGAACCAAAATCCAGATTGAACAAATGAACCCATCCATCTCACCGGTGGAAGGCTATTCGCTTGAAGGCGATAAAAGTCCGATTGAATTAAGGATGCTGGCACTATATACCGTCAAACCCTACCTGGAACAAATCAGCGGAATCAGGGAAGTGGATATTACAGGCGGAAAAATCAAAGAATATCAGTTGGTGCTGGATCAGCAAAAGATGAGTCGTTTGGGAATTACCCCTGAAATGGTGGATGCTGTTCTCAAACAAACCAACTTTATCAAAGCCAACGGATATGTAGATGATTTCAGAAGGCTGTATCTGAGTTTGACCAATGCCAATATCGAAAATCTGGATCAACTCAGAAATACAGTCATCAGGAGTACGCCAACCGGCGTTATCAGAATTAAGGACTTTGCCCACGTTCAAATCGGAGAACAAAGGCAATATGTCCGCATTAAAGCCAACGGGAAAAATGTTCCGCTTATCGCGATTTTAAAACAGCCTGAAGCTAATTTGATGAACCTGAACCAACAGATTCAGCAAAGAATAAAAGCTCTGAACGACCACATTCTTCCGAAAGGAGTCCATATCCGGCCGTTTTATAATCAGGCTACTTTCGTGGGAAGCGCTATTAAAAGTATCCGCGATGTGCTTTGGATTGGACTTTTGCTCGCCATTGTAGTAACCATTGTCTTTTTACGTTCGCTGAAAAGCAGCTTCATTATTTTAGTCAGTGTGCCCTTGTCTCTTGCTTTTTCTATAGTGTTGCTTCATGCCTTCGGTTTCGATTTCAACATCATGACTTTGGGAGCTTTGGCGGCAGCGATAGCCTTGGTTATCGACGATTCGGTGGTGATTGTGGAGCAAATCCACAGAACCCATGAAGAAAATCCTGATGAAGATTTCAAAACCGTTGTCCCAAAAGCCATCAAATATCTTTTTCCGGCAATGGTAGGATCTTCGCTATCGACCATTGTAATCTTTCTTCCTTTTGGGATTATGTCGGGAGTAGCAGGCGCCTATTTCAACATCATGACCGAAACCATGATCATCACGCTGACCGCCTCTTTCCTGGTAACCTGGATTGGACTGCCGGTATTTTATCTGGTGTTTTTCCCGAAAACAACACAAAAACATAGTCAGCAGCATGCCCTAAAGAAAAGAAACTGGGTAGGATTTTTCATCCATCGTCCGTATATCGCTGTTAGTATGGTACTGGCTTCTTTGCTGATTATGTATATTGTCTATCCACGCCTCCCTTCCGGTTTCCTCCCATATATGGACGAAGGTTCCATTGTACTTGATTTTGTAAGCCCTCCGGGGACCACACTTCAGGAAACAGAAGTCATGCTTGAGAAAATTGATCACATTCTGGCAACCATACCGGAAGTCAACTCCTATTCACGTCGTACAGGAACACAGATGGGATTTTTCATCACCGAACCTAATACCGGCGATTATCTCATTCAGCTGAAAAGAAAAAGAAAGCTCACCACAGATCAGGTGATTGATGAAATCAGGAAAAAAGTGGAAAGCGAGGTACCGGCACTTCAGGTTGATTTCGGCCAGGTAATCACTGATAAGCTTGGGGATTTGATGAGTTCTGTACAGCCTATTTCCATCAAAATATTTGGAGATAATGAAAATGTAATCCGGCATTACGCCGAACAGATAGCCGATGTTGTAAGTTCGGTACGCGGCACCGCCGATGTTTTTGATGGGGTTACCATAGCAGGACCGGAAATTGAAGTGAGGCCGAATATTGCCAAACTAGGTCGTTTTGGAATGACCCCACAGGACTTACAATATCAGCTTCAAACCCGTACTGATGGAACGGTGGTAGGCACTATTCAGGATCCCATGCAGTTCACTGATGTTCGTATGATTTATCCTAACCGCGACAGTACTGGCGTGGAAGCCGTGAAAAAAGGAAAACTATTTCTGCCAGACGGAAGACTGGTACCCATGAAGGGCTTTGCCACCGTTCAGACCATTCCGGGCGTTCCTGAAATCGACCGGGAAAATCTTAAAAAAGTGGATTACGTTACTGCCCGTCTCAACAACCGGGATTTGGGAAGCACTTTGAAAGACATTCAAAAAGCAATTTCTGAAAAAATCAGCCTGCCACAAGGCTATACCATTGAATATGGAGGCGCTTATGAACAACAGCAAAAGGCATTTCAAGAGCTGGAATTAATTCTGTTCCTGGCTGCCCTGCTGGTTTTTACAGTAATTCTTTTCCTGTTCAAAAGGCTGAAGGTGGCGCTACTCATTATTTTCCTCACATTACTGGGGCCGACCGGTAGCGCTTTACTCCTCTACTTTTTCAACATCCCTTTAAATGTGGGAAGTTATGTCGGGATCATAATGATCGTGGGCATTGTGGGAGAAGCTTCTATCTTTACTTACCTTCAGTATAACGAAGAGCGGAAAAGAGGACGTTCTGTGGATGAATCAATCATTTATTCTATTTCCATCCGCTTACGCCCCAAACTAATGACTGCACTGGGAGCTATTTTTGCATTGCTCCCGTTGGCGATGGGAATTGGAACCGGAGCACAAATGCACCAGCCGCTTGCAGTTGCCGTTATCGGAGGATTGTTAATGGCACTTCCGGTGTTGCTCATTGCACTTCCGACATTTTTGAGAATTATGGAAAAAGCAGATAAACCAAAGTCAATTACAGCAGAAAATACTAATGAATAAACTAATCAGAAACGTATGAAGAAATTTTTGAAAGCCACAACAATTTTGATGATAGCCCTGGGAATGTCTTTTCAGGTTGCCGCCCAGACAAATGATTTTTCTTCCTATCCTACCAAGCCCTGCAAGCAGTACTATTTGTCATACTGGACGGCGACAAAAAAGACTGTAACGGCACCTTTCCACTGGAAAAAACCGGAATGGATTGCTTTTGGAGGAGTAGTTGCCGGCGGAGCCACACTTTATATTTTCGATAATAAAATCAATAATTTTTTCCAGGCACATCAAACGGCTGGTTTGAATAGAGTTGCTAAATACGGACTTGAACCTCTGGGAAGCGGTGTTTACTCTTTTCCCTTTGTAGCCGGATTTTATTTCTACGGAGTTGCCACTCACAACAAAAAAATGATGCGCGTGGCAATGGCAGCTACGCAAGCCGTGATAATCGGAGGAGTGAGCGTAGAAGTAGTGAAAAATATTTTCGGACGTGTGAGACCTTATCAGAGTGTTCCGGCAAACCCAAGATTATGGATGGGACCGACTCATATACCCAATTATGTCTCATTTCCTTCGGGTCATACCGTGGTGGCTTTCTCGCTGGCAACGGTATTTGCCTCAGCATATAAAGACAAACCCTGGGTTGGTATTCTGTCTTACGGACTTGCTACAGGCGTAGGATTGTCAAGAATTTACAATGACAAACACTGGTCATCGGATGTGCTTTTGGGTGCAGCATTAGGATTTGCAGTCGGGAAAACCGCTTATCATATTCTGGAAGGAAATCCTCATCTTAAGATGGGAATCATGAACGATGGCACTGTAGGAATGGCTTACCATTTTTAACTAACTATGGGTTTTTTCAAACCCAACAATTAAGGAAGGGATGAAAAATGAAAAAAAATCGGACTTCCATCATCAATTTTGGTCTTATTGTCCTTGCGGGAACACTGATCAGTTGCCAGCATACCGCAACCGGAACAAACAAAGCTGCCTTTGTAAAGACAAAATCAGTTGCAGCGACTTCCGCAACATTTTATAACGAAATAAAAGGTTTTGGAACTCTTCAAGCAATCAACTCCCTGGATTTGGAAGCCAAATTCGACGGGATTGTGCATTTTAATAATCTGAAGGAAAAAATCAAAAAGGGAGAAATAGTTTATACCCTTGTCGGACCTGAAATAGCCCTAAAAAGGGAAGACTTAAAAAAGGCTTATGATAATGCCAAAATTCAGTACGATTATCTGAAAAAATATTACGAGGCACAGAAAAAGTTGTTAAACAAAAATTATTTGTCCAGAATAGATTTTGAAAATGCTGCCAAAGATTTTCAAAATGCCCAGAATATTTTGAATACAACTGAATATGATTTGAACTACTTCAAAACCATGACTTCCTTCCGGGCACCTTTTGACGGATTTTTGGATAATATTCAGGTACCGCAGGGAGAAGATGCGGTTACCGGCCAGTTGCTTGGCACTTTTCAAAATGATAATTACCTGAAACTGGGTGCAGCCTATTACGGAAATCCTGATTCTCTTTCATCCAAAGAATTTCTCATCAGAATCAACGGTCAGACTTTTCAGGGAAAACTGATTTATAAAGAAAAAGCCATCAACCCTTCTAGCGGTGGGCATACATTATGGGTTTCCCTGAAGGACCCCAAACATCAGCTAAAAAGTGGGGAATACGTATCCTTTTCTTTTCTTGGAAAGAAACGCGAATCGGTGGCAGTTCCTCATGCAGCTATTATTGAAAAGGAATCGAAATATTTTGTCATTACCTTAAAAAACGGAAAATACTATAGGACTCCTGTTGAAACCGGACAGGAAAAAGACGGTTTGACTGAAATAAAATCCGGTTTGAAAATAGGAGATCAGGTACTAACACAGGGTGTTTTTGAAGTGTTTTACGGAAACCTTACTAAAAGTATGAATGTTGCGGATTAACAGGTTGCATTACGCATGAAAAAGTCATTTGAAAATTATATCAGAAGACCTTTCTATTCTTTGGCTATCATTTTCATTTTGATAGTTGCCGGAACATGGAGTCTGTTCAACATGCCGGTAGATTACTTCCCGGGAATCAATTATCCCCTGGTAAATGTGATTACACAGTATCCCGGTGCTTCACCGAAGGATATGGAAATTCTTTTTACCGATCCCATCGAAAATGCACTTGAGGGAATCCGTGGTATAAAAAGGACTTCCTCGGTAACTACCATGGGACATTCGGAAGTGACTGTGGAATTCAGCGACAATTACTCCGTTAAGGATGCACGACAATTAACCACAGCAGCACTTTCAACACTTTCAGGACAGTTACCTTCGGGGGCAGTTCCTGTTATTGATAATCTCGGAAGCCGTATGCAGGACGTTATCGGTTTTACTTTCGACAACCCGGAAATTCCACCTTATGTTTTACGCGATATAGTCCAATACCGAATCAAACCTGCCTTATTGAGCCTTGGAAATATTTCGAGAATCGATGTGATTGGAGGAAATAGGCCTGCTTTCATTGTTGAACCCAATCCCGAAAAATTGCGTTTGTTGCACCTGAGTCTTATGGGTATCGAAAATGTTCTGAAAAGTAATAATATTATTGTTTCCGGCCGTTACCTGCAGCATCACTATTATGACATTCCTATCCAAGGAAACGGTCAGTATCAAAAACTTTCGGACCTGGATTATCTTAGAGTTGCTACACTGAAAAACGGAACTCCTGTTTTCTTGAAAGACATTGCCACCATTCGCCTGGGGGGATTGCCGGAGCATTACAGCGTCAGAAGCAATCAATATCCTGCCGTAGCACTTTTAGTACAAAAAGCGGAGGGTGTCGGTTCAATAGTAGCGGCTTCTGCTGTCCAAAAGAAGCTGCAATCGCTGCAAAAATTATTGCCTCCCGGAACTGAAGTTCACAAATTCTATGACCAGTCGGAAGTTCTGAGTCGTTCAATGGATGGAGTAAGGAAGGAAGTCTATATTGGAGCTGTTCTTGCCATGCTGGTGTTGTTCTTATTCCTCCAGCGAATTGCCCCTACCCTGATTGTATCGATTACCATTCCATTAGCATTATTTTTTGCTGCAATCATCATGTATGCAATGAATTATTCACTGAACATGATAACGCTGGCAGCACTTACATTGTCTTTAGGAATGGTGGTTGACGATTCCATTATTGTTCTGGAAATCATTGAAAAATTCCTGGAAAAGGGTAAATCACTTATGGAATCCATACAATCGGGTGTTAAAGAAATTTTTGCAGCCGATTTGAACGGAACCCTTACCACCATCATAGTTTTTCTTCCTTTGCTGTTTTTCAAAGGCTACATAAAAGATATGATCACACCTTTCGGGCTGACCATAACGCTTACGCTGGCGGGTTCGTTTCTTATTTCGATCACTGTCATTCCTGCTCTGGTGTACTGGAAAGGAAATCTGAAAGGTGACAAACCGGTTGAAGCTGCTTTCCTAGACAAGTTCAAAAATTTCAACGATAGACTGCTCCGCTTTTCCATGCAGCATAAAAAGTCGGTCATTACCGGACTCATTGTGTTGTTTACTGCAGGAGCTGTGAGCGTACCGCTGCTAAATGAGGCTAATATGCTTCCTCCTGTAGATGAAGGTGCGCTATTGTTTGAATATGTTATGAAGCCAGGAGTTTCACTGAAAGAATCTGTAAAAGTAGGTGAACAACTGGCAGATATTATCAGGGAAAATCCCAATGTGAACAATATTTATTTGAGAATTGGCTCACCGGAAAACAGTTTTTATATGGAAAACGTAAACCGTGGCGAACTGTTTATAAAACTGGTAAGCAAAAATCACAGAACGGAAAGTGTATCGCAACTCATGGCCGGATTTAAAAAACAATTTGCCACTTTTGATGGGGTAGTAATTTTATATCATCAGCCCACAGAGGAAAATATAGATGAAAGCTTCAGCGGATTGCCTGCTTTTTTTGGCGTTTCAGTAACAGGCCCCAATCTTGACACTCTGGCCAACATTGCCTCAACCATTGAAAAAGTGGCGCATCAATCGGGTTATTTCTCAGATATAATCAATAATTCCCAATATCTTGTTCCCCAGCTTGACATAACACCAAATCGCCCGGAGCTGGCCCGATACGGATTGAATGCCTCCAACCTTTTCCAACAGCTCGCTTTGGCCTTCCGCGGAGAAGTTGTTGCCAGTTTTGTAAAAGAACAGGTTCTTTATTCTGTGTTTTTGCGGCTCCCTGAAAAGGACAGAAAAAATATTGAAACACTCAAAGAGCTTCCGGTTCAGACGGACAATGGAAATTATATCCCACTGGAAAAATTGGCAAATATCCGGATAGTGAATTCCATTCCTTCCATCAGCCACTTGGATGGAGAACGGGAACTTACTGTGATAGCCAGTCCGCTGGGAAATCTTTTCAGTGCAGTCAAAAAGTTAAAGACTGCACTTGGACAAAAGGTTCTACCGGAAGGATATAACATTCAAATTCGTGGTCAATACCAGACTATGATAGAAACGGTGAAGTCTTTTACATTCGTAATCCTGATTGCTGTATTCCTGATTTATCTGATTCTTTACCTGCAATTCAATTCTTTCTGGCAGCCCTTCGTCATTTTGTTGAAAATACCGCTGGATTTCATTGGGGTATTTATTGCTCTGCTAATTACTCGCCAGCAGTTAAATATTTCAGTCGCCCTTGGACTGCTTACATTGATTGGAGTCTCAGTTAACAATGCGATTATTTTGATTGACAAAGTAAACAGGTTACAAAAAGAGGAACATTATTCGTTGGATGACGCACTTCAGGAAGCAGTCCATGCACGTACCCGACCAATTCTCATGACTGGATTGACTACCATTATAGCCGTTTTACCTGCTGCTCTCGGATTCGGGTCGGCAATCCATCAACCTTTTGCCATAACCATTGTGGGAGGTATGCTCACCGGAATCTTCTTCTCATTAAACATCATCCCCGCATTTTACCAGGGATTTGCACGCCGGTTTGAAAGAAAATGAACTCTTTAACTATTTGGTGTTATCCGTGCTTTCAAAGATTTTATCCGCCGATTTGGCAATAAACCCGTTATATAATTTACCGTCTTGATCAGGATAACGACGGGCAAATTCATAATAGCAGGCAGGAATTTCATAAACTCCTTCTTCAAATTGAACAGGCAGTTTCCCGGCAAGGGTACTGCTTTGTTCGAGTAATTGTTGTGGCGTTCCTTTGATTTCCCCGCCGGAAGCATTCATTGTAAATCCACTTTCTTTCAGGAATGCATTCAACTTTTCCAGTGAATTATATTTCTTAAGTGCATTTACGCTTACTGTAAAATGATTTGTCCTGAAGCCGTAAACATACAGCCAGGCAGCGTATTCAGATTCTTCACGCAGTTGCTGATAAATTTTGAAGCTCGGTTTACCCCATGCATTTCCTGCATAAAGCAATTCCATTGAGGAAATCAGTTCATCGGGAAGTTTCCTAACAATTGATTTTACTGTATTTTGAAGAAATTCACTGAATTTTCCTGTTTCCAACTGACTGATAAAAATGCGTGGTGCCTGTTTATCTGTTTTATGCTCATAATGTTTGGCAAAGAGTTTTTTCTCTTCAAAAACATAGTTACCGGCAAACTCGTAACCTACTTCCAGAAATGGTTTTGCAAGCACATCAATGTCAATTTTCGGATGATCAAATGTGCGGAAAGCGATATGGTCATTCTGCACATTTTCTCCTTCATCCGTCAATAAATCATATATTTTCTTTGCTTCAGGATTTTGTTGAAGATAATCCTTCCAAAGCCGTTCAAAAATTATTTTTGCTGTATTCATTGTCCATTTGTTTAAAAAAGCGAAAGTATTGTTTTTCCACACAAAATTCTAGGCAAGAATATCAAAATTCACAATTCCTGATTTTATGTCGTACTTGGTAACTCACATCTTAATAGCATCACTTTCGACAATTTCTTTCATGATGTCGCTCTGATTCATAATATTTTCCATTGTAACGAAAACATTTTTAAGTGCCACTTCATTTACAAAATTATCATTAGAAGAATCCGTAAAACATCAGGAAGTGTTTTCACCGCCAGCATAGCAGGTTCTATCTTTTCAAGCAATCCGGTAAGTTTCCTCATTTCAATTTTTGCTGGCTTAACTCATCCTGTGCATTAATCATGATTTACTGATTTAAACTATTTTAAATGAATTCTTATAAGGAAAATACTTCTAATTCATTTATACAATATTATAACCTGCAGGAATAAAAAATTTCTTCCGGTTATATCCATAAAAAAGCAAAAAATAGAAAAATGTCGGGGCATGCCTACCTAACCCCCACAAACCTTAATATTTATACTCCATATTAAATTAATAATTTTTATCTTTGCGTGCTGATTAAGAGTTGTTTTCACAAAGGAATATGAAGCGACAATTTTAATTGTTTTTATGAATTTCTTCTTGTGAGTTCTGACTTTTAAATATGAGTTACCTTCGACTAAAAAACCATTAAACCCGATAATAATTTAAAAAATTAAAGATGTTTGATTTTAGATTAAAAGTCTTTTACACAGCCGCGAGGCATGCAAGTTTTTCTAAAGCTGCCGAAGAATTATTTATTACACAACCTGCCGTAAGTAAGCACATTCAGGGACTTGAGCAACATTTCAAAGCAAAATTGTTTCTAAGGCAAGGGAACAAAGTTTCACTTACATCTGAAGGAGAATTGCTGTATAGGTACTCCAGTGATATCTTCTCAATGTATAAAAAGATGCAGTATGATATGGACCGGCTGGGGAACAGAAACAGCGGACATATCAGATTGGGGGCAAGTACGACGCTTACCCAATACGTATTACCAAATCTGCTAAACCAGTTTCACAATGAATTTCCTGAAATAAAACTGGAAATTCTGAACGAAAACACAGACAAAGTTGAAACTGCCTTAATCAGCAAAGAGATAGACCTTGGTATTATTGAAGGCCGGAATAAAAAACGTGAAATTAAATACACGCCTTTTTTAAAAGATGAACTGGTACTGGTAACCAGAAAAGACAATCCTCTCGCAAAAAAAGGCGAAGCCACCCTGGATGAGCTGAAGGAAATTCCTCTGGTTGTCAGAGAATTTGGTTCCGGAACTTTGCAGGTAATACGCCATTACCTCAAAGAAATGAACCTGCGTGTCAGCGACCTGAATGTACAGTTGATTTTAGGAAGTACAGAAGGCATCAAAAACTACTTGAAAAACACCGAAAGCTTTGCCTTTTTGTCTATCAACAGTATTATAGAGGAGTTGCGCAACGGCACTTTCAGCATAGTTGATTACCCGGGACCCAAAATGAACAGAGAGTTTTATTTTATCTCTCTTCATGGGGAAGAAGAGAAAACCGCAATGTTATTTGAAAACTTTGTGATTAACCATCTGAAAAATTAAGCTAACTCGTTTTTGAACCTTTTTAACAGCCTTTAAAGGCAGCTTCCACGGATTTACAACAAAATATTCATTACATTTGAACTGTTTCAGGTGCCTGTTAACGTTCATAAACTATCCGCTATGGCTGTCCGCAACCTCGATAACATTTTTCGTCCACGACGTATCGCCATTTTCGGCGTCAACCAGGATGTAAAAAGCATTGGTGGAGTTACTCTCAGAAACCTGATGGAAGGTGGTTTCCCCGGAGTGATCTATCCCATAAATCCCAAACGGGAAGCAGTTTTGGGAATTCCTTGCTTTCCTGATGTAAAAAGCCTTCCTAAAAAACCGGATTTGGCTGTAATTGTGAATCCGGCAGAAGAAGTTCCTGATATTTTGGACGAATGCGGCAAAGCCAGGATTCATGGTATTATCATCATGTCAGCCGGATTTAAGGAAGCCGGAGAGAAAGGAATTGCTCTAGAGGAAGAGCTGAAAAAACGCCTGAAAAAATATCCTGATATGCGTGTCCTTGGCCCCAATTGTATGGGGATTATCGTTCCGGGGAGCCATCTCAACATCAGCTTTGCAAGCGGAATGCCGCAAAAAGGTCATATTGCATTTATATCTCAATCAGGAGCATTGGGAACAGCACTTCTTGACTGGTCAAAAGACACTAAAATCGGATTTTCATTTTTTGTTTCCATCGGCAACGCTATGGATGTAACATTTGGTGACCTGATAGATTATTTTGGTCAGGATACCAACACTTTCTCCATCATTTTATATGTTGAGACAATAGGTGATGCACGACGCTTTTTATCGGCTGCCCGTGCCTTTGCCAGAAGAAAGCCCATTATTGTTTATAAATCCGGCAGATTCCCCCAATCTGTACAAGCTGCTATTTCCCATACCGGAGCTTTGGCTACCAAAGATAATATTTGTGATGCCTTGCTTCGACGTGCAGGCCTGGCCAGGGTTTACAACATGGGTAATATTTTTGATTTCAGCGATCTAGTGGGACGAAAAAAAATCCCGAAAGGATTTGGGCTGGCAATTATCACCAATGCCGGAGGCCCCGGTGTGATGGCAACCGATATGGTAATTTCACTAGATGGGAAATTGGTTCCACTGAAAGAAGAAAGCATTCATAAACTGGATAAGATTCTCCCGCCATTCTGGTCCAAAAACAATCCGGTAGATGTCTTGGGCGATGCCTCTCCAGAAACCATCAGTAAGGCACTGGAAATTGTGCTGGAACAGGAAGATGTGAATGCGGCACTTGTCATCATTACACCCCAAGCTCTGACTCAGCCTACTCAAACTGCTAAAAAGGTAACCGAAGTAGCTTCAAAAACAAGTAAGCTTATTATGGCTTCCTGGATGGGCGGCCCCAGCATGCAAAAAGGAAAAGAGATCCTGAGTAATGCTCAGGTGGCTGTTTTCGCAACGCCGGAACAAGCCATTCAGGCTTACATGACCTTGATGCGATACTCAAAAAACCTGGAACTTCTGTTCGAGACTCCAAAAGAAATTCCTGTAGATTTTAGTTATGACAGAGAGGCACTTCGCAAAAAATACGTTAAAGAAGTATTTCCTAAGAATAAAATTCTTTCAGAAAATGACTCCAAGAACCTGATAACGGATTACGGAATCCGTGTTACAAGGCCACAGCTGGCAGCAAGTGAAAAAGAAGCCATCCAGATTGCCCAGTCTAAAGGGTATCCTGTTGTGCTTAAAATTCAGTCACCCGATGTGACACATAAGTCTGATGTTGGAGGTGTAATTCTGAATATCGATAATGACGACATGCTTGTCCACGCTTACCGTCAGCTTCAAAAAAACTTTAAAGAGCATGCCCCGAATTCACATCTGGAAGGGATCACTGTCCAGAAAATGGCTGACACACGACATGCTGTGGAATTGATAGTCGGTTTCAAAAAAGAGGCATTGTTCGGTACAGTTATGATGGTGGGGATGGGAGGCATTTCTGCAGAATTATTCAAGGATCAGCGGCTGGAATTTCCACCACTCAACGAACAGCTGGCACGGCAAATGATTCAGTCACTGAAAATTTACCCGATGCTGGAAGGTTATCGAGGAAGTCCGCCCAAAAATATCGATAAGCTGGTGGAAGTGCTGATTCGCTTGTCATATATGGCAGCCGATTATCCTGAAATTGAAGAGCTGGATATCAATCCTTTGATTGTCACCCCTGAAGATGTCATCGCACTGGATGCACGTATCGTTATTGATCCAAAAGAGCTGGGCAAGGAGGATATAGATTACCGTCATTTGCTGCTCCGCCCCTATCCCGAAAGGCTCATAAAAGAAATACATTTGCCGGACGGAACACTGCTGACACTTCGTCCCATCAAACCTGAGGATGAACCTCTTTGGCTTGAGATGTTGGATAATTGTTCTAAGGATACCATTTATTCGCGCTTCCGTTACGATTTTCAGTTCCGCTCACACCCTGTTGCAACCCAATTCTGCGTTATCGATTATGATCGTGAAATGGGTATTGTTGCAGAAATTGAAGAAAATGGAAGAAAACGTCTAATAGGAGAAGGACGTCTTATTGCCGATCCTGATTTGGAAATGGCTGAATTCGCAATATTAATTACAGATCAATGGCAAAAAAGGGGATTGGGATATCTCATCACCCAATACTGCTTACAAGTAGCACAAATTGCGCATGTAAAAAGAGTGGCAGCTGAAACTACGGCTAACAACAAACCCATGCTCAACCTGTTTAAAAAACTTGGATTTGAACTGTTCTTTAACGAAGATTCCACAGTCAGCATTTCTAAAGTTATTGAATACAAAAACAACGGCGCTTAAAAATGGATGATATTATAGAACGCGCTGCGGATATGATTAGAAGCGCTAAGTACGCTGTTGCATTTACCGGTGCCGGAATATCGGTCAATAGTGGAATTCCCACTTTCCGTGGAGAGGGGGGCATCTGGAATGAAGTTGATCCCAACTATTTTAACCTAGAGTTTTTTCATAGAAAACCGGCGCTTACCTGGCAGATTATAAAACAGGTTTTTTACGACAAGCTAACAAATGTAAAACCCAACAAGGCGCACTTTGTACTTTCAGTCATGGAGCAAAGAGCCACTATTAAAAGTATCATTACGCAAAACATCGATCATCTTCATCAGGATGCGGGGAACAAGAACGTCATTGAGTTGCACGGAACTTACAAAAGACTAATCTGCACGAAATGCAGCACAGAATACGGTTATCGCTTTGCAGATTTGAATTTTCTGCCACCCACCTGTATTGTCTGTCGTGGAATTTTAAAACCTGATTTTGTATTTTTTAATGAGCCTCTGCCAGAAGAAGCAATAAATAACGCCTTTGAAGAAGTAAAAAAAGCAGATTTATTGTTGATTATTGGTACGCGTGCAGAAGTTCATCCGGCAAATACGCTGCCTCAAATCGCTAAAGAAAAAGGTGCAAAAATTATTGAAATCAATGTCAGCAAAACATTGCTGACAGATTATATTACTGATATTTTTCTGAAAGGTGATGCAAGCAACGTTATGGAGCAACTTTGTACTCTTCTCACATGCGAAGAGCATTAGCTTTTCAAATCAAAAACCCATTATCGGATTTTATATTCCTTGATTTTCCTGTAAAGCGTGCGCTCTGAAATTCCCAGTTCGCTGGCGGCGTCTTTCCGCTTTCCATGGTGTTTTTCCAGTGACTTGCGAATCATTTCTTTTTCCTTTTCCTGTAAAGAAAATGATTCTTCAACCACTTCCGAAGGATGGAAACTTTTCTCCTCATGGTGCTCTATCCCCGGATTTACAATTTTCACCTCATCGGAATCGGGTTCTTTCATTAAATCAAAATGTTCTTCCGAAACATGTTTCACGAGCAGAGCTCTTGATTTCTCCAGAGAAGGATCGTCGTTGCCTTTTTCCAGAATATCAATGACAATCTTTTTTAACTCGGTGATGTCCTTTTTCATATCAAAAAGAACCTTATACAACAACTCTCTTTCCGAAAAATGTTCATCATTGTCTCCTCCTTTGTAAAGCACCGGTAATACTGGACCTTTAGTTTCCGGAAGGAACATGTTCAAAGTATCGAAATCAATAAGTTTATCCTGTTCGATGATGGAGATTTGTTCGGTAATATTCTTAAGCTGACGGACATTCCCCGGCCAACGGTATTCTGTAAGCAGGTGAATGGCATCATCTGTAAGCTGCAAAGGAGGCATCCGGTATTTCTCGGCAAAATCGGCAGCAAACTTTCTGAAAAGTAGATAAATATCCATTTTTCTCTCATGCAGCGGCGGAATATAGATAGGAACTGTATTCAACCTGTAAAACAAGTCCTGACGGAATTTTCCTTTTTCTATGGCTTGTGGAATGTCCACGTTGGTCGCAGCTACAACACGAACATCGGTTTTTATGACTTTGGAAGAACCCACTTTCATAAATTCACCGGATTCCAGCACACGCAGCAAACGCACCTGGGTTGAAAGAGGCAATTCAGCAACCTCATCAAGGAAAATGGTCCCGCCGTTGGCCACCTCAAAATATCCTTTTCTGGCTTCGTGTGCTCCCGTAAATGATCCTTTCTCATGTCCGAAAAGCTCTGAATCAATGGTTCCTTCAGGAATAGCACCACAGTTTACTGCGATATAATTGCCGTGCTTTCGAGGGCTTTGCGAGTGAATAATCTGAGGAAAAACTTCTTTTCCGGTTCCTGATTCTCCCGTTATTAAAACAGTCAGGTCCGTTGATGCCACCTGCTGAGCAATGTCTATGGCACGGTTCAACAAAGGCGAATTGCCTATAATTCCAAATCGTTGTTTAACACTTTGAACGTCCATGCTGTTTTGTATTTTAAAGGTTATCTCAGGCTGGCACCTATTTCTTTTTCGAATGCCTGCTGTATTCTTTGCATCGTTTTATCTATCAATTTATCTGTAAGGGTTTTGCTTTCATCCTGCAGGATAAATGATAAAGCATATGATTTTTTCCCTTCGGGGATTTTGTCGCCTTCGTAAACATCAAAAATTCCAACTGATTTCAACAGTTTTCTTTCCATTTTAAACGCCAGAGATTTCAATTCCTGGAAACGGATGTTTTTATCCACCACCAAAGCAAGGTCACGACGAACTTCCGGAAATTTAGCCACAGGTTTATACTGAATCACTTCCCTCGGAATCAACCGGAACCACTCATCCCAGTCGATATCAGCAGCAAAGACCTCGCTCTTCAGTCCCATATATTTCAGTAACTCTTTATTCAGCAGACCTATTTCTGCCAGAGCAGTACCATTGGATTTCAGTTGTATGCCATATTGGAAATTTCCATCATTCAATTCATCAGATTCCAATCTGTCAGCATCAATTCCGGAAAGCTGAATCAAACCGTCCACCAACCCTCTCAAATAATAGAAGTTGACTTTAGTAGACTGCGAATTCCAATTTTCTTCCTGAACCTGACCGGTTGCCATTATAAGGAGATGGCGTTCTTCTTTATAGTTTTTCTGTCCGCGTGCCTTGTCGTAATTCTCTTTTTTGAAATACGTTTTACCGAATTCGAAAATCTTCAGGTCATGAAGTTTTCTGTTTTGGTTGTATGCAATCACCTCAAGGCCGCCGTACAACAAAGTCTGACGCATTACATTCAAATCCCGGCTCAACGGATTAAGCAATACAACATTGTTCTTTTCATCGTAAACCTTACTGCGCTCGAAATATTCCGACTTTGTCAGAGAATTATTCATCATTTCGAAGAATCCCTGCGCCATCAGGTAATCAGAAACTGCATTCTGAATTTTTTCTGCATCAGGCTTTTTCCTCAGACTGACGGAAGAGTGAATTTTATCTTCGAAGCTCACATTATTATAACCGAAAACACGAAGAATTTCCTCTACCACGTCCACTTCCCGCAATACATCCACCTTAAAAGTAGGAATCTCCAGCTTTAATCCATTTGCAGTCTCTTCGAGAATTCCCATTTCCATGTCAGTCAGAATTTCCTTGATGATTTCTCTGTCGATTTTCATCCCCACAAGTCTGTCAACATTGGCGTAATCTATGTCTACTTCCTTCTTTTTAATGGGTTCAGGATAAACATCCTTAATCTCTGAAGAAATCGTTCCTCCGGCCAGTTCTTTCATGAGCAAAGCAGCTCTTTTCAAAGCATAGATCGTAATATTCGGATCGGCACCGCGTTCAAAACGGAAGCTGGCATCAGTTTGCAAAGTATGTCTTTTGGAAGTCTTCCTCACATGGCGCGGATCGAAATAAGCGCTTTCAATGAAAACAGAAGTGGTTTTTTCTGTTACTCCTGATTCAGCACCGCCAAATACTCCGGCAATACACATCCCTTCTTCTACGTTGCAAATCATGAGGTCTTCCGGGTGTAGTTTGCGTTCCTCATTGTCCAATGTTACAAAAGGCGTATCAGCAGGTTGTTTTTGCACCACCACTTTATTACCTTTAATTTTGGCAGCATCGAAGGCATGAAGCGGGTGACCGGTTTCATACAACACGAAATTGGTTATGTCTACCACGTTGTTGATGGGACGTAATCCTATACTCATCAGCATTTTCTTCAGCCAGACAGGTGATTCCTTTACCTGAATGTCTTTCAAAGTAATTCCGGAATAACGCGGACAAGCGTCTAAATCCCTGACCTCAATATCAATATCCAGATCATGGTTATCAATGCTGAAGTTGCTTACATCGGGACGTTTCAGCTGATACTTTCTTGTTTTAAAATAACGGTTCAATCCGGCAACCAGATCTCTTGCGGCACCCATGTGGGAAGCAGCATCCGAGCGATTGGGAGTCAGACCGATTTCATAAACGTAATCACTTTTCAAATCGAAATAATCGGCTGCAGGAATGCCCGGCACAACGCTTTCAGGCAACACCATAATTCCGTCGTGAGAACTTCCTAACCCAAGCTCATCTTCGGCACAGATCATCCCTTCAGAGACTTCTCCGCGAATTTTGGCTTTCTTAATTTCCATGGAATTATCACCATCGTACAATGTGGTTCCCACGGTGGCTACCAATACTTTCTGGCCTTTTGCCACGTTGGGGGCACCGCAGACAATGGGAAGGATTTTCCCGTTTCCGACATCCACAGTGGTTACACTCAGTTTATCTGCATTGGCATGCCTTTCACAGGTCAAAACAGTTCCGGTAACCACGCCCTGCAATCCTCCTTTGATGGACTGAACTTCCTCCATGCTCTCCACTTCCAGTCCGATATCCGTTAAGATGGTGGATAATAACTGCGGGTCCACATCCAAATCAACATATTGTTTTAACCAATTATACGATAGCTTCATCTCAAATTTTCTTTAATCTTTTATCCAACTTTAACAGTAAAACTGTTACTTTTTTACAGACTGCAAAGTTAAGAAAAATTCAGGGCTCTGCCATTTTGTCGGTTATTTTTAAGATTGTTGTAAGAAGTCCAAAAACGGAACTTAGTAACCGAATTGAAAATAAGTACCTTTGTCATACTAAATCAAGAAACTGATGCTTATAGATCAAAATATGAAAATGGCCGATGTCGTATTACACGACCCGACCCTGGTTCCCATCATCAACCGGTTTGGAGTCCATCTGGGCATGGGTGACCTGAATATCAGTGAAATTTGCAAAAAACATAATCTTCACCTGCAATTTTTTACTACCATTTTAAATGCATTTCACGACAAACTATATTTTCCCAAAGAACAGCTGCAAAGTTTTCCTGCCAGACTGTTTGTAGATTATCTTCAAAAGGCACATCGATACTTTCTGGAAGAAAAGATTCCTGAAATTGCCGGTCTCATCAAAGAAACCATTCAGGAAAGCAGTGTAAACCAGAAAAGTTATGCTATCATCGAAAGATTTTTTGTGCACTATCGTGATGAATTCAGGACGCACATCCAAAGAGAAGAGGTAAAAGTTTTTCCGTATGTACTGAAGTTGGAAAAGGCTCTTGAAGAAGACAAAATAACGCCTGAAATTGAACAGCTTTTTCATGAATATCCCATCACGGAATATCAGGCTGAGCATGAAAATGTGGAAGAAAAAATCTTTGACCTGAAAAATATCATAGTCAGACACCTCCCCACACCCAACAACGACAGGCTTTGGTATCAGATTCTTCGTGAGATTTTCACCCTGGAAAAAGAACTCAACGAGCATTCCCGGATTGAAGACCTGATTCTGATTCCCAAAGTTAAAGCCATGGAAAACGAATTAAAATTAAAAATGGCAAAATAATGGGAGATCTCAGAACAGTTGTCATCATCGAGAAAAACCTGCTGATTCAGGCGGGACTGGAGTCGATTCTCTCTGAATTGCCCAGGCTGGTCATCATAGGTTTTTACACGGGAGACGAGCCTAATTTGAATGTATTGCTGACCAAGCAAGATCCCGATATTATGTTTTTAAACCCGCAATGTCTGGATGTCCCTGCGGCTAATTTTCTGAATCAGCTCAAAGGGAAAATCAATCCTTTAATTTTTGGCCTCCTGGATGACAACGCACCCGAATCTCTTAAAAGTCCTTTTGCCGACAGGCTGATGTTTTCCGATAATAAACAACAGATTCAAAACAAAATCCAGGAGCGTTGCAACCTTAACAATGATCCTCACGATAAGGCTCAGGTTCTGAGCTCCCGGGAAATTACCATTTTAAAACACGTAGTGCTGGGACTTACCAACCAGGAAATTGCCGACAAATTGTTTTTAAGTGTACATACTGTAATGACTCACCGGAAAAACATAAATAAAAAACTGGGAATCAAAACAGTAAGCGGACTTATGGTTTACGCCCTGATGAATCAGCTGGTAAGCATGGAAGATCTGGGAGATAAGATTTAAAACCAGGTTTTTTGTGTTAAACCATTTCTGAAAGCATTCACCTCAAGATGCTATAACGCTAAGATTATTTTCCATTTTAAAACTTTAATATTCATTTTATAATGGTAAAAGCACGGGGTTCAGACATATTATCCCATTCAAGCTTTCCGTTATACCACACTTTATTTACGATTTTATTACAACCCGCTGAAAAATCACAGGTTATGGTGTCTGTAATATGTCCATTAAGCTGAAGCAATGTCGTATCCGCTTCCAGAGAAACAGCCAAATAATATATGTGCGTCCCATTGTTTAATTCGATAACAAAATTTCGAGGGTTGTCGTAATGTCCATTATAAACCTCATTTTTAACTCCGTTCACCACATTATACAAATGCATACTATCTGCTGAAAAGTGGTTTGGTGTTGATAAATTCAGCAAATCCAGGCCTTCGGTATTTTTGTATGTGATTTCTACATTCGTATCAAAAACGTCACACGGACCTTTGGAGAATCCACATCCGGTAAAAACAAAAAAGGGGATTAGCAAAAGTAAAAACAGAATCTTTTTCATAATTATCATGTTTTGATTAAAGATAAGCAGTCTATTGATTTATTAGTTTTTCAGTTAGTCTTAATTCTTTCTTGATCAAAAGAATAATAGTCAGAATTTCTTAAAAGATTATCATAGGCGACCTCCTTTCTTGGTTTTGTTTAAGTAATGAGCTAGTTTTAACTCATTTCATTTTAAAGAGAATTGTCCTCCTTCTTTCAATAAATAAAATCCTTGGGATCGGGTTTAGGTCAAAAGGATTTTTCATTTTAGGTTATAATTCTCCGAAATTAAAAAGAAAAACCAAATTTTCAGTAAATTAACCTCAAAAAAAGCACACTATACCCCAACCTTCGAACCTTTGAAAAGATGGCAATTACTTGTTTTTCCCTGCTGGAAGAGTAAGCCAGGGTAAATCCAGAACTGATTCCGGTCGGTTTTAAAATAGTACTTGTCAGATACAGGATTTCAAAGTTTAAACGGTTTAAAAATCAAATTTTCCTTCAATATTTTAATTCAGATTCCTAATCCTCAGAAAAAACCCTTATTTTTGCAGCGCTTATTTTAAAACAATCTAAATAACAATGAAGACTATTGGATTATTTTACGGATCCACTTATGGAATGACCGAAAAGATTGCACATAAAATCAAAAATGAATTCGGTGATCAGCCGGTAGACATTCTTAATGTCAAAGATGCAGAACTGGAAGACATCGACAAGTATGAATATCTTATTTTCGGTACTTCCGCCTGGGGAATTGGCGAAATGCAGGATGACTGGGAACGAGCCATCGTAAAATTGGAGCAAATTGATTTTTCAAAGAAGAAACTGGCACTGTATGGCCTTGGCGATCAGAAGGAATATCCCGAAAGTTTTGTAGACGGATTGGGAATTTTGTATTGCCGTCTTCCCGATAAATCATGTGTTGTTGGTTACTGGCCTACTAAAGATTATAACTTCTATTTCTCACTTGCTGACAGAGAAGGGAATTTTGCAGGCCTGGTTATTGATGAGCATAACCAACCTGAAAAGACAGACGAAAGAGTTAAAAACTGGGTTGCCCAGCTGAAAAAAGAGTTTAAATAACCCGTCACTGTAAAGCTAGATCTCATAAGGCGAACTTGTCCTTCCGGGGAAGAGATGAATTAAATCCGGCCATAAACCGCCGCTGTTCGAAAAACCGACTTTTTTTAAAACCGGTTTTTACTATTTATCTGCTAAATGAAACGGAACTGAAGTTCCGCAATTAAACCGAAAGGAGATCAACATGAGATTTAAACTGTTATTTATCGTTATCGGTGCAGTACTCATTTCCGGTTGTACTAATTTAAAAGCTCAGAAAAAGATGTCTGATAACAAGTTAATCTATAGCGGAAAATATGAAACTGCCACCCTTGCGGGAGGATGTTACTGGTGTATAGACGCCGCCTTTGAAAACCTCCCCGGTGTTGTAAAAGTCATTTCAGGATTTGCAGGCGGGCACGTTAAGAACCCCACCTACGAAGAAGTCAGTACCGGAACTACCGGAGCCAGAGAAGCGGTTCAGGTAATCTTTGACCCGACGATCATAAGCTATGCTGAAATACTGGATGTTTACTGGAAACAATTCGACCCGACTGATGCCACCGGTTCTTTTGTCGACCGTGGTTCACAATATGAATCAGCCATTTTCTATCACGATAAAACTCAGGAAGAGTTAGCCAAGCAGTCTAAAGAAGAATTGGCTAATTCCGGCATGTTTCACAAACCTATTGTTACCAAAATCGAAAAGTTTACGGCTTTTTACCCTGCCACAAGCGACCAGCAGCATTTTTACAGGAAAAGTCCTGTCAGGTATAATTTTTATCGTGAGCACTCCGGACGGGATCAGTTTATCATGGGTGTTTGGGGCGATAAAGATGTGGACAATTACAAAAAACCATCAGAAGCAAAGATCAAAAAGGAGCTGACGCCTTTACAATACCAGGTTACCCAGGAAAATGCCACAGAAAAACCTTTCGACAACAAATACTGGGACAATCACAAAAAAGGCATCTATGTGGATGTGGTGACCGGTGAACCGTTGTTCAGCTCAACGGATAAATACAATTCCGGTTGCGGCTGGCCCAGTTTCACACAACCCATCGATCCGAGATATCTTGACAAAAAAGAAGATCGTTCTTACGGTATGAACCGCGTCGAGGTGCGCAGCAAGTTCGGTAATTCACATCTCGGCCATGTCTTTGATGATGGCCCGACTCCCACACATTTGAGATATTGCATTAACTCAGCAGCACTTCGCTTCATCCCGTTGGAGGATATGAAAAAGGAAGGCTACGGCGAATACCTTTATCTTTTTAAGGAACAGAAAGCTAAGAAATAATCTTCCTGGCTTTTATCAGAAATCCTATTTAGAAAAGAAAAGTTCCCGATAATTTTTCCTTTTTATGGAAGTAAAATCTTTTCATGACCAGGCCGTGAAGTCCCATAGCAAGCAACAGTCCGGCAAGCGGGAGCACCAGTCCTGAAACATAAAGGTCATTGAAAAATTTCGTAATACCTCCCAAAAACTGAATGTTCAGTTTTCCTGAATTAAGATACCCTGTGGCATCTGAAATCCAGGAAGGAGCCGAAGATGAAGTTGCGGGAGTAAGCATGGCAAAAACAACTACTGCCAGGATAAAAAAAGCAACGATAACCCATCCCAGTTTTGAGATTACGGGGCGATAACTTTGAAGTTTTACTTCCAACCTGACTTTATCCATCACGTTTTCTGTAAAACGGAATGAAGGCGATTCAGAGCGTTCTTTTTTAAAAAGTTTTCTCAGTTCGTCATCAAACTCTTTTTCCGTGAAATTCGGGTCAGTATTCATGATTTTTTCTTTTTCAATTTAAATTTGAAGCGCATCTTTCACCGGAACCAGTACCTCAAACAGCTTCTTCCTGATTCTGAAAAGCTTAATTTTCACATTGGAAACCGAAAGCCCGGTCACATGAGCCATCTCTTCAACGGGCAGGTCATCAAAATAGTATAAATGCACCAAACCCTGATCTTCATCAGAAAGCCTTTTCAGAGCATTGTGCAGCATTCTGGAACGCATTTCATCGTCCTGCCAGTCTTCCTCTTCGTTTGCCAAAGAACGTGCCGTATTTCCCGGAATATTCTCGATGGAAACCTCTGCATTCTTTTTTTTTCTGAGCCTGGAAATACATTCATTGTAAGCAATCCTGTACATCCAGGTAGAAAACTTTGCCTTTTGCTTAAATTTCGGCAACGCTTTGAAAATTTTAAGGAACACATCCTGTGCAATCTCTTCAGCTTCTTCCCTTTGTTGAACCATGCGAAGCGCCAGGGTAAACACCATGTCTTTATATTTCTTCACCAAAAGCCCAAAGGCTTCAGTGTCGCCCTGAATAACACGGTTTGTCCAAAGGATGTCTTCCTGTTCGCTTTTCATTGTATTTTGGACGCGAATCGCTCTTTTTGGTTACGCATAAAATTACAAATTTTAAAGCCGTTGAACAAGACGTTTTTATGAAAGATAAACATCCGGATCTGTAACCGGTTTGAAATTCTGCCGTCAAAAGTGAAAAAATCGAATGTTACACTTTAAAATTGATAAACCATGGAAGACGTATTAGTTCCTCTGATTGTATTTGCGAGTATTTTTGGTGTTATCTATGTATTCTTATCCACCCGTAATAAAGAGCGCCTCGCCCTGATTGAAAAAGGTGCCGATGCCAAGCTCTTCAATACAGGAAAAGTTTACAACTATAGAAACACACTCCTGTCCCTGGGCATGTTCCTGATTGGTATCGCCTTTGGAATCATGGGCGGAGCTTTGTTAAAGTTCAATACCACATTAGATCCAGGCTCTGCCTATTCTCTAAGCATTTTCTTCTTTGCCGGCCTCAGCCTCGTGATTTATTTCTTCGTTGCCCGGAAACTGGAAGATAAGGACTAAAACAAAGCGTTATAGAATTCAGCGCTTGGGTTAAACTAAAACAGGGAATAAAATTTATTCCCTGTTTTTTTATTTCCCGGATATCGGGAACTTCAACCATCGTCTTTTGTCTTTCTTTTAAATCTTCACAATCATTTTACCTTTGTTTTTCCCGTCAAAAAGGTCAATAAAGGCCTGTGGGGTATTCTCAAATCCTTCCACAATGGTTTCTTTGTAGGTGAGTTTCCCTTCTTTTAACCATAAAGATAATTTTTGAAAAGCCTCGGGGAATTTACCGGAATAATTACCGATAATAAAACCCTGCATCAACGCACTGTTCTTTAAGATGAACGGTTCTAACCGTGGTCCTGTGGGCATGGTGGTTGCATTGTAAGCAGAAATGGAGCCGCAAACCACGATTCGGGCAAACTTGTTAAGGTTGGCCAAAACGCCATCGGTAATAGTTCCGCCCACATTGTCGAAATAAACATCCACCCCCTCCGGGCAGGCTTTGGCAATGGCCTGACTCATATCTGCTGTTGTATGATAATTAATGGCTTCATCAAATCCAAAATCAGATTTGAGCATGGCTGTCTTTTCATCCGTTCCGGCAATCCCCACAACACGGCATCCCATAATTTTACCAATCTGTCCGACCACGCTACCTACAGCGCCTGCAGCTCCTGAAACTACGAGTGTTTCACCGCTTTTCGGTGCACCAATTTCAGTTAATCCCAGATAGGCCGTTAATCCTGTCATTCCCAGAACGCCAAGATAAGCTGACAAAGGGGCCTTTGTCGCATCCACCGGCGTCAGTCCCTGACCATTGGATTTTTGAAATTCCTTCCATTCCAACATGCCCGTCACAAAATCGCCTTGTTTAAAACCGGGGTGTCTGGATTCGGTAACTTCAGCAATCATGCCGGAACTTATGGGTTTGTTCAGTTGAAACGGAGCTATGTAAGATTTGGTATCGTTCATCCGGCCTCTGAGATAAGGATCTACCGAAACAAAACGCGTTTTCAGTAATACTTCGTTATCCTGTATCAAAGGCATTTCCTCTTCGATTGTTTTAAAATCATTTAGTTGAGGCCTGCCTGCCGGCCTATTATTTAATATGATGGTTCTGTTCATTTTTTTTATTTTAAAAGTTTCTTTCAATTTGTTCCTGAGTCCTGATGCTCAAAAGAGCCGAATATTTCTATTTGGTTCGATTCGATCACCTGAACATCAGGCTTGGTATTTGCCAGATAGATCATGGCTTGTGCAATTTTCTCGGCGTCGATCATTCTGTATTTTTTCAAGCCGCCAACCATTAGTGGCTGTATCAATTTGGCAAATACTATGCCAGCCCCCTCTCCAAATCGCTTTGTTTTTCTCTTGCCACCAATAAAAGACGGCCTTAAAATGTATGTGTTTGGTACATTCTCTTTTAAAACGGCATGTTCCATTTCACCTTTGGTGCGACTGTAAAAAATTTTGCTGTTGGAATTGGCTCCCATGGACGAGATAACCAAAAGTGTTTGAATGTTGTTGGTTTTGCAGAGTTTTGTTGCCGACACAGGTATTCCATAATCAATCCTATGATATGCTGACCTGTCAGGTGTCTGTTTGGCAGTGGTACCGATGCAGCAATAAACTTCGTCGGCTTTAAAATCCTGATGGAAAGTTTCCAGTTTCAGCAAATCACCAACAAATTCAGAAACTTTCGGATTGTTTATTCCCAGACTTTTCCGGGTAAATATCTTCACTGAATCGTAACGATCGTCTTCAATCAGTTTTAGCAATAGCAAGTTTCCGGTTAAACCGGAGGCTCCTAAAATAATGGCAGTTTTTCCCATGGGTTTTGTTTTTGTCTTGTTCAAGCAGAAATTAGATGTAACAACAAAGTTAAGTGATATCAGGTTAATTCTGATTTCAAAAAATACCGTCAGATTATATTGGACCGGATGAGATAATTTTGATGTGTTGGAAAAAACTCATTTCTTATTAAAGCGTCAGCTTTAAAAGATCATAACCGATCAATACGGTTTAAGAAAGACACCGGATTCCCAGGCGGACTTACGAAAGTTTAAAGAACCAAATCACAAACTGATCATAGAAGTCATAACCATCATAAAAAATCAGTGTACTATTTTTTAGCAGAAATCCTGCTCATAGCACGTTCCGTCATGGCGGTAATAGTTAAAGACGGGTTTACACCCGGATTAGCAGAAATAGCAGAACCATCACAAACATAAAGGTTTTCATACCCAAACACTTTGTGGTTTTGGTCTATAACACCTTCCTCACGATTTTTCCCAATAACACAACCACCCAAAATATGTGCAGTAGTAGGAATACCGAAAAGCACTTCGGTGGTCATCACATAGGGCGAGCCGTGAATGACTTTGGCCGTTCTTTCCGCCAGTTCTTTTGCCCTGGGAATAAAAGAAGTAGGCGCGTTTCCGGTGGAAACCTTTGAACTCAAATTAAACAACCCTCTTTTGAAGCGCAGCGTACTGTCGAGATGTTGCATAAAAAGCAGAATGACGGATTCTTTGGAGAAGTTTTTAGAGAAATACATCCGGGGCATTAAAAGCGGATGCCTGAAAAAGTGCAGGATCAGCTTTCCTGTCCTTGCCCAGGCATTCTTTCCATAGATCATGGGCATGCCCAACAGTTTAAAAAATCCTGAACCTGAGCCATAACGAACCGCTTCCACATGCGAATCTTCATCGGGCGGGAATATGGAACCAATGGCCACGCCTTGCGAGAAATCTTTTTCACTTTTTGGGGAATGAACCAACACCAAGCTTTCGTTGTTGGTACGGATGTCATTCCCAATTTTATCGCTGATATGCGGAAGTCCTTTTTGTTTCATGTCCAGCAACATACGCACCGATCCCAGCACGCCTCCAGAAAATATTACGCCTTTGGCTTTAATATGCTTTTTCGGCCCGGAAAAGAATGAAGTAGATTTTTTGTACGTGATCACATAACCCTGCGAACCATCTTTGCTCCCTTCGGGACGGACATCAGTCACTTTGCTTTCTGCCAGCACTTCGGCGCCTTTTTTCATGGCCAGATATAAATAATTCTTGTCCAGTGTATTCTTGGCATTATACCGGCAGCCGGTCATGCAGCCTCCACTATGTCGGCAACCTTCCCGATCCGGGCCTTCGCCCTTAAAAAAAGGATCGGGAACCTTCACTTCCGGTTCTCCGAAAAAGACAGCTACATCCGTTGCCTTGAAATCCTGCTCATGCCCCATCTCTTTTGCCACTTGCCGCAAGGCCAGATCCGAATCAAACAACTTGGGATTGCGGGCAGCTCCAAGCATGCGCTCGGCTTCCTGATAAAAAGGTTCCAGCTCTTTTTCCCAATCCGCCACACCGGCCCAGCTACCTGACTGGAAGAAAACCTTTTTAGGCCGCGGCAGGGTGTTGGCATACACCAGCGAGCCTCCGCCCACGCCTACGCCACTCAAAATGCCCACATGGCGCAGGAAAGTCATCTTGAAGAAACCCATCAGCCGTAAGGATGGTATCCACAGCCATCTGCTCAAGTGCCAGTTTGTTTTGGGAAAATCTTCCGGGTTCCACCATTTGCCTTTTTCAATCACCAGCACTTTATATCCTTTTTCGCTGAGACGCAATGCAGACACCGAGCCACCGAAGCCCGAACCAATAATAACAAAATCGTAAGATTCTTCCAGTTTTTGATTCATGATTTTGGATTTCAGGATGAAGCAGTAAATCTATAAAAATTTTATGATGCCTGCTGCTGATTTTTCACAGGTTATTTGATGAAGCAAATTCAAAAATAAAAGAATGTGGCTGTACCACAAAAGATCAAAGGAGGTACAAAGGGAGAAATCAGTCTCCGTGATACTCTGTGGCTTCTTTGTGGACCTTTGTGTAATAGCTTTCTTTAGCCTATAGGCAGCTTCAAAGTGGAAAACACCTGAATAACAGCCCCAGTTTTCCATATCCATCCTATCTCATAAAATCATAACTTTGGCCTTTCAATAAAGGGTTTCCGCAGAGAAAAAGGACAAAAATGAAAGATTTCAAATCGTTAAGTCAGGAGATCAAAGAGAAACTGGGCATGAACGTTTCACCTGTAGGCGTGCTACTTACCGATTCCATGCCGGAAGATGCCTTACATTTTAAGAAGAAAGGTTCGGGCTGTGTCGCCAATATGATTTATAACAGCGCAAAAGGAAAGACATTTGCCTTTGATGAAAATGCCACCGGACTCCCCTGCTCTGCCTTTTATCTGGGCTACACCGAATGGATCTTTGATGGTATCGAAGGATTTCTTTCCAACGAATGTACCTGGGGCCGCGAGCCGGAACGCTTTATCAAAACCCCCGCAATAGCCAAAGAATTCGTGAAATCCTATATCCCCAAGCAGACAAGAAAAGGAGCCATTGTTTTTAAAACTTTGGAGCTTTTTACAGAAAATGAAAAACCGGAACTGGTGATTTTCTTTGTCAATGCTGATCAGATTTCTGCATTGCAATATCTTGTCGGCTATGGAGCACCCCGCGAAGAAAGAATTATCTCCCGTTTTGCTTCTGCCTGTATGTCGGTCTTCACCGTGCCCATGGAGTACGCCGAAAGAGGCGAAAAGAAAGCTGTTTGGGGATTTCATGACATTTCCGTCAGAAGCAAAATGCCCAAAGACATCACCTCCATGACGTTCACCTGGCCCCTGTTTGAGGAAATCTGCGGGAATCTGAATGAAAGTTTTTTAACTACCGAGCATTGGATTAAGCTGAGGGAGCGGAATTAACAACCGACAATTATCCCTTTAAACAAAGTCATTGCTTTCTTTCAAACTGAAACTCCGCAGTCTTCAAAATATCTTTGAGTTCCGGGTCAGGTCTGAACTGGATTTTCACATCTCTTATACGGGTCTTGTTGAGTTTCGAGGGGTCTTCTACCCCATCCGTGCGCACACTCAGGCTAAAGATGCCAAGCCCGTCGAGTTTTACATTGTTGCCGGCCATCAGTTCTTCCACTATTATTTCACGGAAACCTTCGATTGCTGCTGCAACATCCGCCGAACTCATGGTGGTCCTGCGGCTTAAAGTATTGGCAATTTGCCGGAAATTAACCTGTTTCCGACCAGAAATCCGTCCATAGTATTTGTAATTTCCCCCGCCTTTAACCCCGGGTTCTGCATGATATGCAGGAATTATTTTAATCATATGCTTTGAAATTTATTTCCTTATGCCCATGAAATGGTAAACTTATAAGCATCAAAGATAAAAATTATACCAATCATTTTAAAATTTAATACCTGTTAAAAATTAAAATGATACCTATTAAAAATAAATTTAATAGGTACTAAACTTTTGTCTCATGCCTACGATTTTTCAAACTCATAAGCATGAGTTGAGAAGGTCATGCTCAGAAAGATTGAGAGTTATGCCTGTGTAACGGGATCTTTTACAAGTGAAATCAGATTTTCCACCCAATGGTTCAGGGCTTCGGTACTCAGGCTCAGGTACAAATCGGGTTCGATAAGCTCCAGTTCCATGATTAAAAATCTGCCGTTTCTCCATACGCCATCCAAACGGCGATAGAGGGTGGCATGGCCGAGCTTTTCGGAGAGCCGTGCAGAAATGCTTTCGATCACGGGATTGACTTCCTGCAGATGGTAAACACCGCCATACTGAAATTGTACACGGTAATCGCCTGCCTTTGGGACTTTGGTCACAGAATAGCCATAACCATCAGCAAAATGCAGCGTGGAAACTTCACCGGTGAGGATTTCGGGAATGAACTCCTGCAACATGTAAGGTCTGTTGGTGAAATATTGATGTTGAAGTGTGTGAAATCTTTCCGGATCATCAGCATCAATCACAAACGTATCATATGAACCGGCTGATATCATAGGCTTCAATACAATTTGTTTCCAGCCTTTGGCCACAGCCTTTTCAAAAGTGTCTTCTTCGTCATCAAAGACAAACAAAGTGGGAATGATTTCAAAACCCTCGGATTCAAGCTCCTGTAAATATCTTTTATCGATATTCCATTTGATCAGGTTCACCGGATTGTAAACACGGGCACCGCTTTGTTCCAGCAAATCCAGAAACTTCTTAAAAGCAGGGATGTTCCTGTAATAATTCCATGTCGTCCGAATGACCACCAGATCAAAAGCTGCCAGCTGATGCACGTTCTCTTCGTTGTAGTTTTCCCAGAAGATGATCTCAACATCCACATTTCTTTCTATCAACATCGCCTTTGCCTGCAGATCATAGGGCATCATGTCAGGCTTTTCGGCCGTACTTAAAAATCCGATTTTCATGGGTTTAAATTTGGCGGCAAAGCTAAGAAGAAACAGTGAGCTAACCACAAAAGAACACAAAGAAGCCACTGAGTTCCACAGAGTAGGTAAAAAATATTTGTATCGCTCTGTGGCTTCTTTGTGTCACTCTGTGTCACAACTTTAGGATTCTTCAAAATTGAAAGGTTTCTCCTGCGAGAAATCGGGAATGCAGGCGTCCTTGCTTTCCAGTTCCTGAATGAACACATTTTCCAGATCCAGGTCCATGGCATAGTCCATAATTTCATCGTACTCTTCTACGGTCAGAGAACGGTTAATTTCAGGATACTGCGAAGCCTTATAAAGCGGGGAGTATTGTGACATCAGACTGATGTAGATATTGGGCGAAATCTCCGAGA
Source organism: Bacteroidales bacterium (assembly GCA_014860665.1). GTDB lineage: Bacteria > Bacteroidota > Bacteroidia > Bacteroidales > F082 > Sulfidibacterium. The sequence goes on from JACZJI010000129.1 coordinate 46,645, forward strand.
GGAGTTTCAGGCATTGCTTGCTGTTTTCGATCATGCCGGGAAGCACCAGATGTCTGACCAGCATACCACGGGTGGCATTATCATCCTTATCGAAAGCCAGATCGCCTACCTGTGCGTACATCTCTTTCAGCACACCGGGAATCACATCTGCATAGTCCTTTACTTTGGAATAACGCCAACCCAAAGCATTATCTAAATATTTGATGTCGGGAAGATAAATATCCACGAGCCCCCGAATCTTCTTCAAAGTTTCCACCGAATCATATCCATTGGAATTGTAAACCACAGGAATTTTTAGTCCCGACTTCCTGGCATGCACAATGGCATCCGCCATCTGGAAAGCCACATGCGAAGGCGAAACAAAGTTGATATTGTGAGCACCCTGCTCCTGAAGCTTCAGCATTTCATCAACCAGCTCTGTTAAGCTGTATGTTTTGGGATGATTTTCACGAAACTGCTGACTGATCTGATGGTTCTGGCAGTAAACACAATGCAGATTGCATCCTGCAAAGAATATGGCACCCGAACCTCCAGTCCCGGAAATGGGCGGCTCTTCTCCATGATGCAGGCCTATGTGAGATACCTGGATGGACGCATCCATACCGCAATCTGAAGTTTTCCCTGCGAGGCGGTTTACGCCACAAAAGCGGGGACAGACATTGCATACTGAAAGTTGTTCTGTGAACATATTTATTCTGAGCTTAAACTCTTTGGATATTCATCGAAAATCCGGGGCAAAATTAATGCTTTTGCAGCCAGATTATCTCCCTGACAGGAATGCCGGATCTTTTATTTTCATTGAAAAAGTACATTATCCGGGAAATCGCAAAAAGAATTCAATTTTTTTACAAATGAAATGCTAACTTTGGCTCGTGAAACCCGTAGCATACATACTAATTCTTATTTTCTCGTTCATCTCGATCGGGACGTCGCTGTTTTTTTTCTCAGCGCTGTCTCACATTCATAGTGAAATGAAAGAACAGGTTGCGGATGATAAAAATCCGCAGTGCCTCATTTTTTCTAACGAAGACTTTACCAACCTGAAATGGGAAGAAAAGAAAAAAGAATTCCGTTTAAACGGAAAAATGTATGATGTGTCTGCAATTGAGATTGAAGGAGATCAGGTCATGGTTTATTGTGTGTTTGACAAAAAAGAAACCAACTTGCGTAAAAAACTGGCAGACCTTTTCACCGACAAACCAGGAAACCACAATCCGTTGCGGTTATGGGTTAAAATGCTTTCGCAAAACTATTTTACTACTCCTCAATATGAAATGCCTGTATTGCACAGAAGTTATATCTTAATGCAGGACTATTACTTTTTCAAGGTTCATGCCTTCGAAAACGAAATGGCCGACCCTCCTCCACGAAGCTAATCCACTACATTTTCTACTTACTTCTTTTACGACAGTCATTTGTCTGTGGACAGGTGCGTCATTTCTACATATTTAAATTCAGAAAAATGAAAAAATTATTTACCATAGTATTTGTATTTCTTTTGTTCAACACGGCACTTTTTGCACAAAATGTCCGTAACGACTCAACCATATTAAAAATCTTAGACGAAGTCGTTGTCAGGGCCAACAAACTTCCGGTGAGTGTAAAACAATACCCCGGTTCCATTAGCCTTGTAAGCAAAACCACCCTTTCTGATATGCCCAAGGGCATTGCCATTAATGAAGCGCTGAGACTGGTTCCCGGCGTTAGAATCGACAACCAGCACGATGGTGAACGTGTGCATGTTTCCATCCGTGGTCAGGGAATTCTTGTAGAAAACGGAATTCGGGGCATTGGCGTGGTTCTGGATGGGATTCCGTTAAATGACCCTTCAGGATTTGTTCCTGATTTATACGACGTGGACTGGTCTAATGTTCAGAATATTGAAGTACTGCGCGGACCTTTTGCCAACATGTACGGAGAAAGCGGTGCAGCAGGTGTGATTTATATTACCACAAAAGACGGTGGAAACAAACCTTTTGAAGGTTATGTAAGCCAGACAGTGGGCTCCAACGGATTTGGCAAAACTTCGCTGCAGGTGGGCGGGAAACAGACCAACATGGACTATAGTCTCAGTTTTTCCACTACCTGCGGATTGGGAAACCGCTATCACCAGGCTTTCTGGGGAAATGTCCTGTATGAAAAGGTTAACTTCTATCCTTCAAAGAACATCAAAATCACCCAGATTGTTTCACACAGCGATTATTTCCAGCAGAATCCTGAAGGTTTAAGTCTGCAACAGGTGGCTGAAAATCCTGAGCAAGCCAATCCTGATGCTGTTCCGTTTAACGAGTACCAGAAAACAAACCGCACCACAATAGGACTTATCGGAAGGTTTACACTCAACAAGCATATGGATTTCAGGATAACTTCTTTCCTGAAACCATGGAAGTACAAAGAAACCAGCAACAGAGCTGCCGAATATGACAATTACACCAATCCCGGTGTGAACTTCCAGTATAATTTTCATTTCGGAAACAAAAACATCAAACATTTCTTTGCTTTTGGCGCAGACTTTAAATGGCAAAACATCTCAACTTACAAACTGCAAAGCGCAGCCAATCCCGACCGCGTCGAAAGTCTGAGTCAGTTGAGTGTTGAAACTGACACATTACTGGCCAATGAGATTGTAGGACAGAAAAGTCTCGGAGCCTTCGCTCTTTACCAGTTAACAGCCGGTAAATTTACCCTGACAGGAAGCCTGAATTATGACAAGATTCATAATCAGCTTACCGATTTGATGGTGGCATCCGACACTTCTTCCACTGCTAAAAACTTTGAACAAACTACCGGAAGAATCGGAATCAGTTACAATATCACCAAAAGCCTGACTGCTTTCATGGACTGGAGTCAGGGATTTATTCCCCCTTCAACTGAAGAGCTGGCAGCAAACCCGGTGGCATACTATGGTTTCAATACACATCTTATTCCCAGCACTTCCAATTCGTTTGAATTAGGCCTCAGAGGATTTGCAGGCAAAGATTTGTATTTCGAGCTTACCGGATTTATCATGAAAACAAAAAACGACTTTTTCAGATTTAAACAAAGCGGACGCGGAAATCAGGAAGTCTTCTACGGTAATGCCGGAAACAGCAACCGGAAAGGTGTTGAGGCCTATTTCTGGTATCAGATACGCAAGAATCTGAAACTACAGGCAGCCTATACCTATTCCGATTTTGAATACACTTCAGCTACCATTGATCCTGTTTACACCGATCAAAACTACGTGCTGACCACTCCGCCGGCACCCGGACAATGGCTCCCCAATTCACCTCGTCACCAGCTTTACGCTGAACTGGACTATTCAATTACAAAAAGGTTCAGAGTTATGGTTGCCAATGAATTTCAGTCCAAATGGGCTATTTACTCCGATGCGAATGCCTACGCCGGAAAACTCGACCCGACCATTTACCAGAACTGGCAAAAAGGATTTACGTTGTTCCATGCGGGAGTTTACTATCAGTGTAAAATCAAAGGTTTAAATACCGAATGGAGCTTTTATGCAAGAAACATTTTCAACCGGGAATATATGGCTTTCACAGAACCTGATCCCGACGGGAATTCCTATCAACCAGGCCCCGGAAGAGAGATTTTCGGAGGTTTGAAGATTAAATTCTAGTCGAACTAACCCACTAAAAAAACCGCGCTGATGACAGCGCGGTTTTTTGTATTCAATAAATGCCTGTCCATAAATTTCTGAATGTTAGAGCAATTCAAAAAGATCATCTTTGCAAAAACTTTTCTACTGTATACCTTTACTTAACAATAATTTAGTAATATTATTTGTATTTAGTCTAAATTACCATTAACTTTGCATCATTATTCATAACATGTTGGACTAAATAAATAAAAAGATGTCATTTACACTTCCCGGACTTGATTACGCTTACGATGCGTTAGAGCCCTATATTGATGCCCGCACGATGGAAATTCATTATACCAAACACCATCAGGGATACACCAACAACCTTAACAATGCCATTAAAGATACTGCCCTGGAAGGCAAAACAATAGAAGAAATTTTATCAAAGGTTTCAACTGCCGGTGCAGCTGTAAGAAACAATGGCGGAGGATATTATAATCACAATCTGTTTTGGAAAGTAATGTCACCAAATGGTGGTGGTAAACCATCCGGGGCTTTGTCAGATGCCATCAACAGCACTTTTGGATCATTTGATAAGTTTAAGGAAGATTTTTCCAAAGCTGCTGCAACCCGTTTTGGTTCGGGTTGGGCATGGCTTGTTAAAACAGATTCAGGGCTGGTAATCAGCTCTACCCCAAATCAGGATAATCCGCTGATGGATGTTGCTGAAGTAAAAGGAACTCCAATTCTTGGACTGGATGTCTGGGAACATGCCTATTATTTACACTATCAAAACAGAAGGCCGGAATACATTGAAGCATTCTTCAACGTCATCAACTGGAAAGAAGTTGAGTCGAAATATTGATACTTTTTTGAGTTAAACAAAAAAACCCGTGACTTTTGGCCACGGGTTTTTATTTTTCAGGATCTTTGAGTTATACTGCGTTATTTACCTCCATACGGTTTCTTTTCCTGCTCATGACTTCGATTCGCAGCATCAGCAGCAACAAAGCAGCTGTACAGATAATGGCTCTGACAGCATATACCGACGCCAGTAATCCTTTGTTTGCCATTAAAGAGATAAGCGGGGCTATCATCAGGGCAATCCAGACCGGAAAATCTTCAGTATTTTCTTTTTGGCTCAGCATCCGTTTCACGACAGGAAAATAAGAAAGCACCATAATGGCCTGAACCGCAAAATTGGTGATTACAGGTTCATTAAAGACTATCCAGAAAATAATGATCAATCCCACTCCTCCTAAGCAAATTAAATCGAAACGATTAAACCGTGTTGTTGAATCACCGAGAAAAAATATAGCCACACTGACACCTGTTACCAGGATGAAATCAGCAAAATTCAAAACATTGTCTGCGATGGTGTAGCTTCCGTCTCCGCTGCTGAAATAAGTAAATAAACTAATTCCGACTGCCAGTGAAAAGAATGTCCAGGTTGCCAGCGCAGGTCTGATTTTATTTTTCCGGAGTAAATAGATGTACCGGGCCAGAATAAAAACGTCCAAACCCGAAACGATGAGATTTACGATAAGCTTTGTGTCCATAAAATGAAAATCAAATCAATTATACAGAAAACGATTTATTTTCAGGTAAATAACGGAATAACAAGCAACATCAGGGAAAGAGCAACCAAAATACTTACGGTAGTCCAACCTACAAAATTAATAACCGGTTTGTTTACATGTTTACCCATGATTTTCTTACTGTTGATGAGCAACATCATACAAATTAAAACCACAGGCAAAAGGATGCCATTCAACACCTGCGACCACAAACTGATGGCAATCAAAGGTGCATTCGGAATTAAAATAATTCCGGCAGCGATAATCAGAATCCCTGTGTAAAGAATGTAAAATTCAGGAGCTTCTTCCCATTTTTTGTCGATTCCGGCTTCAAATCCAAAAGCTTCGCAAACATAAAATGCAGTTGCCAGAGGTAAAATGGTAGCCGAAAAAATAGAAGCAACGAACAGCCCCAGTGCAAACAAGGAAGAGGCCAGTGCGCCTGCTAATGGTTTCAAGGCAAGTGCTGCGTCTTTGGCTTCATTAATAACAACTCCGTTGACATGCAGCGTAGAAGCACAGGCAATAATGATAAAGAAAGCAACCACCACTGTAGCCAGACAGCCTACCACAATATCAACCAAAGTGAATTTATAATCGCTCATGCGAAGCCCTTTTTCAATAACGGATGACTGCATATAAAACTGCATCCACGGGGCAATGGTGGTTCCGATAATTCCTATGACAATAGCCAGGTATGGAGCGTTAAACTCCATATGAGGATGAACCATGGCATGGCCTATTTCACCCCAATGCGGTTTACCCATCAGAGCAGAAACGATATACATCAATAAACCAACGCTGAAGACAAGGAAAATGCGTTCCGCAATCTTATAATTTCCTTTCACCACCAGAATCCAAACCAGCACAGCTGATATGGGAACAGAAATGTACTTACTGATGCCGAATATGTTCATACTACCTGCCACACCGGCAAATTCAGTAGTTGTATTACCAAGATCGGCAATAATCAATCCTACGAAAATGAAAAAGGTAATTTTTACGCCTGCATTTTCACGAATCAAATCAGCAAGACCTTTACCGGTGACAATTCCCATCCGGGCATTCATTTCCTGGACTATAAGCAGGACGATGAAGGCAGGCCCCATGGTCCAAAGCAGATTATAGCCATAAAGTGCTCCGGCGACGGAATAGGTAGTAATACCACCGGCGTCGTTATCCACACTTCCGGTGATGATTCCCGGTCCCAATAAAGCAAAGAAAATTACAATATTTCGGAGTATATTTTTTTTCTGTACGGTCATTTTAACGGTCATGCCTTACCCTCCCTATATTATCTTGTTCTGCGCTTACCCAGCAAGTCTTCAACAATATCATCAATCACAACCATGCCTTCCAGCACCTGTTGGTGGTTGGTCACAGGGACCGCAAGCATGTTATATTTTGAAACAATTTCGGCCAGAGAACTCAATTCATCCTCATCTTCCACAGAAACAGGACTTTTTTGCATGATCTCTTTCAACATCACGCCAGGATCGGAAATGATCAAATCACGGAGAGAAAAGTTTGCTAAAAGCCTTCCGTTGTGAGTGACCACAAAAAGATTGTAAAGACTCGATTCATCAGGCTTTGCTTCGCGGATTGATTCAAGAGCCTGAGCAACGGTTTCATTTTCATGAAACGACATAAAGTCTGTATTCATAATACTTCCCACCAAACGATCAGAATATCCAAGCAATTCGCGGACCTCAGTCGAGCTTTCTTCGTTCATTTCATTAAGAAGCTGTTCTGCTTTTTCATCCTCAAGCAAATCAAGAATATCGGCAGCTTCATCGGCAGGCATAATTTCCAGCAGGTCCGCTGCTTTATCAATAGACATGCTTTCGATGAGGTCAACCTGTAGTTTTGGTTCAATTTCTTCCAAAACATCAGCTGCACGTTCTTCATCTAAACTGTTAAACACCTCAGAACGGTCGGTGCGCCCCAGATCTTCAATAATATCAGCAAGGTCTGACGGGTGCAACGTTTCCAGCTTGGTCATCGGTTTTCCCAGCTTGATGTTGAAATTCGAAGTGTCAAGGGTATCAATTTCATCCCACAAAATAAACTTTGAAGGCAAAGTCAACTTAATGACTGAAGCTGCTTTTTTGAAAGTACCGGATACGCCAAGTCTCCGCAACAGTCCTTCCACTCCAACGTCAACGGCAACCGCATATGTTCCGCTGGGAATGGAAACCAATCTCACGTCATTCACACGCTCCAGTTTACGTCCGTTCAAATCCACAATTTGCTTATCGAGGATGTTATCTTTTAAAGGAAGTAAATCCTCAATAACATCTTCATCAACAAACTGTTTTTTGGAACAATGGATTTCAACTTTACCATCGACTTTTCCAATTTTAAAATGCTCGAAATAATAGTACACAGGATGCGATCGTGTACCACTTTTTAAGGCAATAACATTAGGTCTTTCCGACTCTTCACCAGACACAGGGCTGGTTGAGACAAGTAAATCCAGTATTTTACCCATCTCTTCTCCTTTTCGGTCAATAATTTTATGACCCAGGATTTGGCTTAAATAAAAAGTAATTAAAGTTGTCATGTTGACTCCTCCAAGATTTAGACTTCAGAAGGCGCCAACGAAAGGCGGGTTCTAGCTCCTGAAATCGTTACTTATTCGATATAAATCAGGTCCTTCGTCCATATGATGCAGACTCTTTTAAATTTGAGTGCAAAGTTAATTTTTATATTTTACCCGAAGTCCCAAAAACCCTATAAAATTTGAAATTGGCGTTATTTTTTTATGAAGTTACCAATGTTCCGGATTTAAAGTTTTCAAACAGAGACTTTTGGAAAACAAAGAAAAATCAGTTAAAACAATACTGACAATAAAGAGAATCGGCTAATCCCGGAAAACTGCGATTTGACTTCCCTTGGATCAAGCCTGATTTGGATTTTTATTTACCAGACTCCTAAAATAAATCCACAGAGTGAAAATAAAACGATATACATTCCTGCATCAATGGCCAGTAATTTTAAGGAGCGACTCGCAAACAGATAGGTACCTGCTATAGCCGTTAAAATCCAAAACAGGGAAATTGAAAGACCGCCAAGAAATCCGTTCAGGCCACCCGTTGCAGAAACAAAGGCACTCAAAGCAGCCAGGGCTATAAAATGTACGATGGCCGTTCCGCCAAAAACCAGTGGAGCATTAATGTCATGAGGTGAACCATCCGGATAATTTTCTTTTACCCAGGCCCTTCCGAATAAAAAAGGCCTGTGCCATAGCATGCCGATTACAAATGACAACAGCGTCATTACAACAACCGGAAACCATTGGATGTTTGAAAACAAGATTGAGAAATTCATGATTTATTTTTTAGGGATTTACACAAAAATATTTCATAACCTTAAATTCTAAAGAATAAAAACTAAATTTCAGTTTAAAAAATAAAAACACAAAAATTCAAATCTAGCTCAAAACCCAACGGACTGCAGCTTCCATGGTGCTGAACGGTTTAGATTGATATCCTTCGTCTTTGGATTCAACCAGGATAGAAATAACAACATTCTCCGGTTTATCTGTCAGAATTGCAATCTTAAGATTATTGAAAACTTCCAGGTGGCTTTTATAAAAATTGGCAATTGAAGCAGAATGACCCGGAGACACTTTAATTATTGCATTTCTGTAATCCAGAACAAATCCTTTTGTTTCAGCCGGTATCAAATGATTATCAATGATATTCTCCCAGGAAGATATAATGTCCTCCAGTGTTATGTTGCCATAATAATGCTTGAAAAAGATACCCAGAGAATGGCTAAACTGAAAAGTGACTTTCTCGTTCATGATAAGCTGTCAAGTGGTCAATTGCTGGATAAATTATATTTAACTTTTGGTTATAACATATTTTTCTGGAATTTATCATGCAGAACTCTGTCTTTCATTTTTGTCCCTGCCTTATCATAAGAAAATTTCATAACCAGGCTCATAAATACCAGAACTACTCCTGCTATCATAAAAGGAAACCAAATCGTCACTAAAGTGTCAGCATTTTCCAGATTCAGTATCATAAAAATTAATGAAGAAACTAATATCAAAATCCCTAAAAAAAGAATCACCCGCTCAATCGTCGTATAATGATGAAGAAAGTCTGATTTCGACTTTAAACCAGAAGTTAAAAACCCTTTCTTTATCATCTTCATAATATTTAATTATTCAAATATAAGATATTTATATAAATCCTCATAATTTATAACTCCTTGTT